>JBCCGX010000296.1:0-9543 GCA_039029035.1 Acidobacteriota bacterium
GGCCGAGTAGACCATGCCGAGTGCCTTGTGAGCTTCCGGTAGATCGGGATCGAGGGCCAGGGCGGCCTGTGCTGCGGATTCCGCGGGCTCGAGGGATGCCGATCCGAGACCGTAGTTGGTCACCCGCAGCGCGTAGGCGCTGGCCAGGGCGGCCTGGGCGAGAGCGAATCGCGGATCGAGATCGAGGGCTCGGAGATAGAGACCGATGGCCGTCTCATTGGCCTCCGGCTGGTAGCGAAGGTAGTGCTCACGCCCACGTAGATAACGGTCATGGGCAGTGAACTCGCGCGTCGGCGAGCGCTCCAGCTCACGGCGCTCCTCGGCCGTCAACTCGGCTTCGAGCGCCGCAGCGATGCGATCGGCAACGCTGCGCTGGATGTCGAAGATGCCCGCCAGCTCTCGATCGTAGGTCTCGACCCAGAGATGGGTGTCGGTGCCGACGTCGATCAACTGCGCCGTGATCCGCACCCGGTTATTCTCACGCCGTACGCTGCCCTCGACGACCGAAGCAACACCCAGCTCACGACCGATCGCGCGGAGATTCTCAGTCGAATCCTTGTAGGTCATCGCCGAGGTCCGTGAGACGACCCGTAGCTGGCGAATCTTCGACAGGGCGGCAATCAGGTCTTCCGTCATGCCGTCCGAGAAGTAGTCCGACTCGGTATCGCCGCTCAGGTTGCGGAAGGGCAGCACGACGATCGAGCTCGGGTGGGGCTTGGCCCACGAGGCGTAGAGCCAGCTGACCAGAACCACGGTGGCCAGAGCCACGGCGGCCAAGGCCGGGATCAGCCCCAGCCAAGATCTGCGCCCGGGCTCGGGCCATGCCAGCGGCCCCGCCGATTCGAGCGGCTCGACCTCGGCGATCAAGCGGTAGCCGCGCTTGGGGATCGTCTCGATCAGGCGCGGATCGCGTGCGTCGTCCCCCAAGAGACGCCGCAGCTCGGAGATACCGCGCGCCAACACCACCTCTTTGACGAAGGTGCCGCGCCAGACTTCGTCGAGGATGTCGTCCTTGGGCACCACTTCCCCCGCCCGTCCCGCCAGATAGACCAGCACCGCCATCACCTTGGGCTCCAGGCGGATGGTCTCGTCACCACTGCTGGCAGTGCCGGCAGCCGGTTGGATCGACCATTCGGCGAGCAGAAAAGGCTGCATCAGAACGGTCCGATCAAAACCAGCAACCGTGGGCTCAGAAGGCGATTTGGCGGGGCTTCAAACATTCTTAAAGAAGTTTAAAGCCTTTGATCAAGCATCGTCGCGTGCTCCGGCCTACCCTGGCGGCGGCTCGACCCGGGAGAAGCCGGGTCAGCCGCCTGCCGATTTCGATGCACTGCCGATTTCGATTCACTGCCGACCCGGAGCATCCCATGCAAGATCCCCACGCCGCTCTCGCCGGCGACCGCGCCTTCTTCGGCCATCCGCGCGGCCTCGCCACCCTCTTCTTCACCGAGATGTGGGAGCGCTTCAGCTACTACGGTATGCGCGCGCTCCTGATCCTCTTCATGACCACCGCCGCAGCCGAAGGAGGTCTCGGCTTCGACCCCGCCACCGCCGGCGCCATCTACGGCCTCTACACCGCCGGTGTCTACCTCCTGGCGCTGCCCGGTGGCTGGCTGGCCGATCGATTGATCGGTCAGCAGCGAGCGGTCTTGATCGGCGGCCTTCTGATCGCCTGCGGCCACTTCACCCTCGCCTTCCCCGGCCTCGTGACCTTCTACGCCGGGCTGGTGCTGATTGTCCTCGGTACCGGATTGCTCAAACCCAACATCAGCACCATCGTCGGTCAGCTCTACGCCTCGGCGGACGAGCGCCGCGATGCCGGCTTCTCGATCTTCTACATGGGGATCAACGTCGGCGGTTTCCTCGCCCCTCTGGTCTGCGGCTACCTCGGGGAGTCGATCGATTGGCATCTCGGTTTCGCCGCCGCCGGCGTCGGCATGGTCCTGGGGCTGTTGCAATACGTCGCCGGCCAGAGCCACCTGGGGCAAGCCGGCAAGCCGGCGCCTTCGGGCCTGAGTACTGCTCGCGAGGCCGAGCGCCGGCGTCGCATCTACAGCTGGCTCGGCGTCGGCGCCCTCGGCGCCGGCGGCCTGGCGCTGCTGTTGGCCTTCGGCATCCTGCCGATCAACGTCGTTCAGCTGGCCAACGCCGCCATCGTGGTCATCGCCAGCTTCGCCATCCTGTTCTTCGTCTACCTCTACTCCGCCGGTGGCCTCAGTCCGGTGGAGAAGCGGCAGCTCGGCGCCATCGCCCTGCTGTTCGTGTTCTCGTGGATCTTCTGGGCCGGTTTCGAGCAAGGTGGCTCGTCGTTCAATCTCTTCGCTCGTGACATGACCGATCGAGTGATCGGTGGCTGGGAGTTTCCCGCCAGCTGGTTCCAATTCGTCAACTCGGCCTTCATCATTCTGTTGGTGCCGGTCTTCGCCGCCCTGTGGCTGCGCCTCGGCCCCCGGCAGCCCGCTGTGCCGGTGAAGTTCGCTCTCGGATTGATCTTCCTCGGCGCCGGCTTCGCCGTCCTCACCTGGGGTGCCCGCATCGCCGCAGACGGAACCCGCGTCGGCCTGAGCTGGCTGGTGGTGGTCTACCTGCTTCACACCTGCGGCGAGCTCTGCCTAAGCCCGGTAGGCCTCAGCACCGTCAGTCGCCTGGCACCACAGCGCTTCACCGGCCAGATGATGGGGGTGTGGTTCCTCTCCATCTCCCTCGGCAACCTCACCGCCGGTCAGCTCGCCGGCCAGACGGCCACCTTCTCGATGGCACAGATCTTCTTCTGGGTCTTCGTCGTCAGCTGCGTTGCCGGCGTCGGCTTGCTGTTCTTCCGCAAGAAAGTCCGGGGATTGATAAAGCCCGGAGAGCCGACGGAGACCGGAGAGGTCGAGGGTACGGGCGCGGTTCTACGAGCCCGGAGCAGCGCTGCGCGGAGCTGACCGACGACGGGGTAGGTCTTTACGCGGTCGAAACTACTGTCCCTTCCCCTGCGGGAGAGTCTCTCGGACGCCGGCAAGACCTCTCAGAGCCGACAGGGAAGGATCCTCTTGGGCTTGTAAGTATTGTTCCCCGCCTTGAGCACCGATGCGGGCTTCGGCGTCAGAGGCGAAGCCTCGCTAGTACTCCACTCGCACCTCGCCGATGTTGCCGCGCATCGACAGTTCCAGGGTAGGAGCGTCCTCGGGCACCGGCCGTGGGCTCTGCCGGTCGATCCGGCTCTCGCCGATCGAAACGTCGGCGCGCTGCATGTCGATGTGGACGTCGTCCGGTAGCCAGAGACGGCATTCCCCGATGCCGAAGTCGACGTCGACCTCGGCGTTGTTCTGCCAGGCGCCTTTGAGGTCTAAGAAGAGCTCGCCGATGTTGTGATCGACCTCCACTGTCCGTGGGCTGGCGTCGCCCAAGGAGCGGACCTCGACGCTACCGACAGAGGACTCGGCACGGAAAGTCTCCATCGGGTAGGGCAACGGGTCACGGAACTCGACGAAGTGGTCGCCGGCGCCGAACTCGAGATCGACGTGGCGGATCAACAGACCGCCGAGGTCGGCTTCGAGCTCACCGAGGCCGACCTTGCCGAGAATGTCCACCGGGTGGTCGCGCGGGATGATCAGCTCGATCCGATTGTTCACGTTGCTGGTGCCACCGCCGAGCAGCAGCCCGAGCCATCCGCCGTCGCCGCCGAAGCTCACTTCGTAGGTCCAGCCACCGTTCTCATCGGTGACGAAGTTTTCTTCGAGCACAAACTTGCCGGCGTCGTAGTCTGCTTCCACGCGAATCGGCTCGCCCGCCGGGCCGGGGCGGATGGAGAATTCGCCCATCTGCAGATCGAGGATGATCTGGCCAGCGCGGCCGATGGAACGCGGCTGCTCGCCGTTCTCCGGCAGTGGCAAAACCGTGGGGATCGATGGCTCGTCGCCCGCCGGGTAGCGTGGTGCGCCCGGTAGCGTGGGCAGCTCGTGCTTCGCCTCGCGCTGCTCTGGCATCGGATCCTTAGGGTCCGACGACAGGCTGATTGCGGTGAGTAGGAAGATCCCTCCAACGCTGAGCGCCAGGACTGACAAGCATCCGACACAACCAAACTTGACGCATCCTGGGACTTGGTTTCTGTTGCTCATGATCTTCGTTCCTGGTGATGGGCAGCCTCAACGACAGGAGGTACTACGGGCCTCCCGGATCGCTTGTTTCGCCTCACTTTGGGGGATCGCTCTTGCGCAACGATAGCACCGCAGCCAACAATGGTGGCTGAGGCAACGCAAGCCATGAGCTCCGAAACGATGATTCGCTCGCAGCGATCCACGGCGGGTGTGCGCCTGGGAAATCTGGTGATTCTACTCCTGATCGCCCAGGCCGCCACCGGCCTGGTGCTCATGCTGTACTACCGGCCCGCGCCAGCTTCGGCCTATCTCGATCTCGTCGACTTGCGCGAGGTCAGCCGCTTCGGCTTCGTGCGCTCGCTGCATCTTTGGGGTTCCCACGCAGCGGTGATCCTCGCGTGGCTCCACCTTCTGCGCCGCGCTCTTCGGGGCACCCAGGGTTCGGCGCGCCGGCGCGCCTGGTTCTTCACCGTTGCCTTGATGCTCCTCACCGTGCTGCTCGCTGCCACCGGGTACTTGCTGCGGTGGGATCAAAACGGCACCTGGGGGTTAGCGATGCTCTCGCCATTCGGCCCATTCACACCCGACGACGCCGATCGGCTGATGCGCTTCTACGTCCTACATTGCATCGTCCTCCCCCTGCTGGCGACTGGCTTGATCCTCACCCACCGGCGACTGCGATGGAAAGCTTCCAAGCACTAAGTCACCACCTGGCGTCGCCGCCGTGGCTCTTCGCCCTGGCGCTGGTGCTCTTTGCCCTCAGCCGCGGGGCGAAGCTGCCATGGACGATCGCCGGTGGGGTGGGACTCGCCACCCTGGTGACGGCGCTGCTGGGCTTCGGCCTGGGCGATCCGGTCTTCCGCAGTCGAGTCCTCCATCCCGAGCGCTTGCCGGTCGTCGTGCTTCTGCTGGCGAGCGGCGCCGTGCTGTGGTGGGAGATGTACCGGATCCGCCAACGCGAGGAGGTGCGGCCAACGCCCCCGGAGGCACCGCCGGCTGACCTTTCGACGGCCACTTTTTCGACCGCAGACGTCGCGGCCGCGACCAGTATCGGCTTACTGATAGTCCTGGGCGCCGCCTTCATGCCCGCGCCGCTCGGGGGCATCGCCGATCCGTCCTCACAGCCGGAACTTGTCAAGGCGCCGTGGCTCCTCGCCGGCTTGCAGGAGCTAGGTCAACAAGTCGCGCCGCTGTGGGCACTCGTCGTCCTGCCCTTCCTCTTCTGCCTCGGCCTTTTTGCCTTGCCATACCTCGAGGCAGACGACGACTCCGCAGATCCACGCCTTCGCGGCCTTTTCCTCTTCGGCTGGTTCTTTCTCTGGATCGGGCCGCTCGTCGTCGCCAGCCTCCTGCGCGGTCCACACTGGAATGCCTTCGGCCCGTTCGAATCCTGGGATGCAACGCGGCCGGCGATGTCAGTCGCCCTTCCCCTGTCGGATCGCTTCTGGATCGAGTGGCTGGGCATTCCGCAACCGGCACGCTGGTGGATCCGCGAGCTTCCCGGTCTGCTTTTCGTCGCCGCCTACGGTCTGCTCCTGCCACGCCAATTGATGCGCTGGCGGATGACGGCTGAGCGCGCGCGAACCTACCGCGAAGCGCTGGGGGGTTGGCGCTTCTACGCCGCAGTGGTTTGGACCCTGGCGATCCTGATCGTGCCGCTGCAGTTGGTGAGCCGCTGGTGGCTGGGTATCGGCGACTGGATCAACATTCCGGAGCTCGGTTTTCGACTCTGAGGGCCGCGACCCCATGGGCAAGAGAAGTCTCATCCTCTGCGTCGTGATCCTCGCCAGCGCCATTCTGGCGCTGGCGAGGATCGACAACGCCCGGCCCTGGCAACAGCTGCAGACCGAGCTATTCGATCGACAGCGCGAGGCTCTGCGCGCCCGAATCGGTGGACTGACCGCAGACAATGCGAGCACCCGCACGGCCCTGCAAGCCGAGATCGCCGCCGAAGAAACGAGCCTGGAGGGACGACGGGACGAGATCGATCAGCTGCAAGAGGACCTACGGCTGTTCCGCGGCAAGGTTCGAGCGGCGGAGCTGCGTCGCGATAGAGCTCAATCGGAGCTCGCGGCGGCCCGCTGGCGGCTCGCCGTTTCGGCGCAAAGTGCTGCCGACCCTACGGATATCCAAGTCTTGCAAGAGTTGCTGCGCCAAACCCGCATGGAGATCGAAAGCTACGGCGAGCTCATCACCGATCGAGAATCCAAGCTGGCCGCGGTGCGCGCCGAGCTCGAGAGTGCGCAGGAGCGTTGGGCCGAGAGCCGGGCGCCGATCGAAGCGCTGCAACAACAGCTGGCGGACCTCGGATCGGATCGACCGATCCTGGGTTTCGGATCGGCCCCCATCGCGGTACGCCAGGTGGCGGTCGAGGAGTATCCGATACCCCTGCCGGCAGGCATCGCGGCGGAGCGAATCGACCGCTGCGTGACGTGCCATTTGGGCATGACCGAGGACCTCGCCGTCAACGGTATCGACGATCCGGTCTTCGCCGGCCACCCTCGCCCGGACCTCTTCGTCGCCGCGGCATCGCCGCACCCCTACCAGCGGTTCGGCTGCACGGTTTGCCACGGTGGCCAGGGCCGTGCGGTCGACTTTGCCCGGGCCGGACACGCGGCCCGAACGCCGGAGCAAGCGGCGGCCTGGTCGTCGAGCTGGGGCTGGCAGCCCGGCGAGGCGCTCGATCCGATGCGGCCTCTGCACTTGACCGAGGCGTCGTGCTCGGGTTGCCACGACCACGCCATCGACGAAGCGCCGACGCTGCACACCGGTCGACGCTTGCTCACTCAGTTGGGCTGTGGCGGTTGCCACACGGTCGATCAGCCCGGCGACGAGCGGGTACTGCGGCCCAGCGGGCCCTCGCTGCTCGCCATCGACGGCAAAACTCGACCTGCCTGGGTCTACCAGTGGCTCGATGCACCGCACGAGTTTCGCCCATCGACCCAGATGCCGCACGCCTTTGGCGTCGGGAACGCCGAGAGCCATGACGACCCAAACGCCTCGGACAAGCGGTCGGCCCAGATCGCTTCGGTCGTCCACTACCTCTGGCAGCATGCCCGGTCCCCAGCCTACCCACCCGCCGCCGGGGGTGACCCGGAGCGGGGTCGTCAGCTCTTTCGCACGATTGGCTGCGCCGCCTGCCATCGGGTCGAGCCCGAGATAGCGAACGAGCCTGCGAGCCCACACTTGCCAGGTCCGAACTTGGCTCGGATCGGCAGCAAGGTCTCGGCCGAGTGGTTACAGGCCTGGCTGCTCGACCCCCAGGCCGTCCAACCCGGAACGCGAATGCCCAGCATGCGCCTCGACCAACGGGAAGCGGCCGATCTAACCGCCTACCTGATGACGCGCCGAGACCCTCGATGGGACGAAGCAAAGCTGCCGGACACTTCGATCGACGCCCGAGACACCCTAGTCCTCGCCTACCTCGAACAAGACCATTCGATCGAGGCCAGCCAGGCTCGACTCGAACGGATGAGTGATCGCGACAAGAGCGACTACCTCGGTAGCCGAACGATCGCAGACAAGGGTTGCCACGGCTGTCACCGGACTCCCGGCTTCGAAGAGACGACTTCCACCGCACCGAGTTGGACAGATGTCGGCCCGAAGGTCCGCCTCGGGTGGTCGCCAGACACCCACTCACCGAGTTACCGACTGAGCGCGGGCAAGGCGGACGCCATCACCGTGGCGATCCTGAGCGAGTCCACTCACCCCTTCAGCACCGGCCGTTCCACCCGTGAGCGTGACGCGGCTCTCGAGGCGGGGCGACGGGTCGTCGAGCGCCACGGCTGCCGGACCTGCCACTTGATCGAAGGGCGCGGCGGAGATCACACCGAGACTTCGGCCAGCGGCGAGACTTTGCCCGACCTGACCCACGCCGGGGCTCGCTTGCGCTCGCCCTGGCTCTTCGCCTACCTGATGGATCCTGGCCGGGTGACGCTCAGGCCGTGGCTGACCACGAGGATGCCGAGCTTCGCTCTGAGCGAAGCCGAGGCCAACGCCCTGGTGCGCTACTTTGCGGTTCTGGCGAATCGAGAGCTGCTGGCGAAGGAGGCCGTCTCTTCAACCGGGGCTGCAATACTGAGCCCGGCCGACCTCGCCGTCGGCCGAGTCGTCTTCGAGATGTTGCAGTGCAGCGCCTGCCATCGCGGCGGCTCGGAGCACCTGAGCCTGCCGGAGGTCGCTCCTGCCTACCATCACGCCAGCCAACGCCTCCGTCCCGATTGGGTAGTCGACTGGATCCTCGATCCGCGCCAGTGGCAGCCCGAGACACAGATGCCGGCCACCTTCCTCGCCGACGGCGAAGCTAAGCCTGATTCGTCCTTCTTGATCGGCTCGATCAGCACGCCGATCTTCACCGTCGAGCGGCAGCGTTTGCTGCGACTTTTCGGCTCCGAAGACGATCTGCAGGCCTATCTGGCTGATCCCGAAAGGGTGGCGACGGCACTCAGAGACTACCTGTGGACGCTGCAAGACTGAATAGGTAAAATCAGGCGAACTCTCGCTACGCTCTGCGAGCATCCGCCGACTCGAGGACCCGCCTTGACCGCCGAAGCGACAACCCTGGACCAAAGCTCCCAGTGGGCCGACTTCATGGAGCTCACCAAGCCGCGTATCACCATGATGGTGGCGTTGACGACGGCTGCAGGGTTTCTGTTGGCCTCCCCCCGCCCGCTCGACTGGGACCTCCTGGCCCACACCTTGCTCGGCACGGCCCTGGTGGCGAGCGCCGCCTCGGCGCTCAACCAGATCATCGAACGCCGCACCGACGCCCGCATGCGGCGCACCGCCAATCGCCCCATTCCGGCGGGTCGCCTGGGGGCAGAGAAAGCTTTTGCCTTCGCCTTGGTCCTGACGCTTGCCGGCGCGGCCTATCTGGCCTTTGCGGTCAATCTCTTGACCGCCCTCGTCGGCATGCTGACGCTAGGCTCGTACGTGCTCATCTACACGCCGCTGAAGCGCAAGAGCTCCCTGGCCACCATCGTCGGCGCCTTTCCCGGCGCGGCGCCGCCGATGATGGGCTGCACGGCGGCCACCGGCGAGATCGGTCTCTTGGCCTGGATCCTCTTTGGCATCCTCTTCCTATGGCAAATGCCGCATTTCCTCGCCATTGCCTGGCTCTACCGCAGCGACTACGAGCGCGGCGGCTTCCCGATGCTGACCCTCGGTGAAAACTCGGGGCAGCGCACATCGCGCCAAATGGTGCTCTACGCCGCGGCGTTGATCCCGGTCAGCCTTCTGCCCAGCGCGTTCGGCTACCTCGGCTTGTCCTACTTCGTCGGCGCCTTGATCCTCGGCCTGGCCTTCCTTGGCTACTGCTTCGCCTTCGGTATGGACCAGGACGCACGCGCCGCCCGGCGTTTGCTGCTGGCCTCGGTGGTCTATCTGCCGGTCGTCCTGCTGCTGATGGTCGCCGATCAGGCTTTCCGTCTTTAGATGCCCGCCAGCGAGCAGGGTGCGACGA
>JBCCGX010000297.1:0-9533 GCA_039029035.1 Acidobacteriota bacterium
GTGATCGTCTTGCCCGAGATCCCCATGGACGAAGCGAACGAGCTGGCGGCCGGCCCGGCGGCGGCGCCCTCACCGGCCGCTGGCGACTCGCGGCCGCACAGATCCTCCCGACCCTGATCCTCCCGATCCTGATCCTCTCGATCCGCTGCACTGTTCCTCTGCTGACGTCTAACGCTCCGACCGCGCTATTTCTCCTGCTGAACGGATTCTTCTGCTAACAACGGATTCCGCTATGGTCGCATCTAGAGTTGCCTCTCACCCCGTCGGCTCCGGTGCCTGGGACGCCGCCGCCACGCATCTGCGGGCCAGCCAGGCCTACGAGGCCCTCTCCAGCCAGCTCGGTGAAACGGTGCGCTTGCCGGTTGCGGCCGCCGCCTGGGTGATGGAGCTGTTGGCGGCGGATCTCGGTCGACCGTTGCTCGTTGTGGTGCCGCACGAGGTCGATGCCTACGCCTGGTTGGAGGCGAGCCGGCTGTTCACCGGCGCGGAGCGTGCCGCCTACTTCCCGGCGCCGTCGCTGAGTCCCTATCAGGAGGCGGAGATCTCCTTGCTGGTCCGCGCCGAGGAATCGCGCGCTGTCGACCACATCGTCCGCGGGCAGGTGACGACGGTGATCACGACGCCGCGAGCCCTCTATCGTCGCCTGCCACGCCGCGGTGACTTCCTACCCTCGGAGCTGACCCTGCGGCCCGACGAGGAGGTGCCGATCGACGACCTGATCGAGCATCTGGTGCGGTGGGGCTTCAGGCGCAGCGATCTGGTCGTCGAAGTCGGTCAGTTCGCCGTTCGCGGCGGTGTGTTCGATCTCTTCCCGCCGGGCCATCCGATGCCGATCCGGCTCGATCTCTTCGGCGATACGATCGAATCTCTACGCTACTTCGAGCCCCAGAGCCAGCGCTCACAGGACACTCTGGAGGGCCTCGATCTGCTACCTCTGTCGCTCTTTCCCCAGGGGCCTGAGGAAGCCCGCCGAGTAGCCGATTTGCTGGCCAACCAAGCTGGGCCACAGCTCAGCCAGGAGACCGCCGAGCGCATCACCGCCTTGCGCGAGAACGGCAGCTACGACGGCTGGGAGCATCTCTTGCCGCTGCTGGTCGACGACACCGTCGCCCTGCCCGACCTGCTGGAGTTTCCGCTGGTCGTCACCCTCGATCAGGAGTCGCTGGTCGAGGAGGCCAAGCGCCACGCCGAGGTGCTCGATATCGACTTCCGCTCCCGGGTCGCCGAGAGTCGCCCGGCGATCCTGCCGGAGCTCTTGGAGCACTCTGCCGAAAGGGTGCTCGAGTGGATCGAGCAGGCCGATCTGCGATTGGGCGATCTCTTCGTCGCCAAGGACTCGGCGGTCGACTTCGGCGCCACCACCACGGACATGATGCACGATCGACAGCAGCTCTTTCCGCGCGAGGTCGAAACCGCGCGGACCCGCGGCGATCGCGTAGTGCTGGTGGTCGCTGAGGCGCATCGTCAGAAGATCGCCGAGCTCCTCGAAGGGCGCGATATGACCGTCGGGCCCGAGGGGGTCGAGCTGGTGAGTGGCGAGCTGCAGCGCGGCTTTCACCTGCCCGCCGCGCGGCTGACCGTCTTTGGCGAGCGCCAATTGCTCCGACGCAGCCCCCTGGTCCGCCGAGTGAGCCGCAAGAAGAAGAGTCGCTTCGGCCCCTTCTTGTCGTCGTTGCGCGATCTCAAAGTCGGTGATTATGTCGTTCACTCCGATCACGGCATCGGCCAATTCATGGCTCTGCGCACCTTGGGCGATGACGGCGCCGAGCGCAGCGACCTACCCCCGGCGCTGGCCGAGGCCGAGCCCGAGCGCGCCGCCGGGGTCGAAGTCATGGAGATTGCCTACGCCACCGGCAAGCGGCTCTTGCTACCTCTCTCGCGACTCGATCAGGTGCAGAAGTACAGCGGGATCGAAGGTGTCGCGCCCCGTCTCGACCGCCTCGGCGGCACGTCGTGGAACCGGACCAAGAGCCGCATCAAGCGCGGCATGCGCGATATGGCCGAGGAACTGCTCAAGCTTTATGCCGCGCGCCAGCTGGCGGAAGCGCCACAGATCGACCAGCGCAGCGATATGTCGCGTCAGTTCGAAGCCTCCTTCGAGCACGACGAGACCCCCGACCAGCTGGAAGCGATCCAGGCCATCCGCGACGATCTAGCCCAGAAGCGGCCGATGGACCGGTTACTGTGTGGCGACGTGGGCTTCGGCAAGACCGAAGTCGCGATGCGCGCCGCCGCGATGGTGGTCGAAGGGGGCTACCAGGTGGCGGTGCTGGCGCCGACGACGATCCTGGCAGACCAGCACCTGGAGACCTTCCGCCATCGCTTTCGCGACACGGCGGTGGAGATCGAGATGATCTCGCGCTTTCGGACCGCCGCCCAGGCGCGCGATATCGAGAAACGGGTGGCGGCCAATCAGATCGACATCCTGATCGGAACGCACCGTCTACTGTCCCGCAAGATCGAGTTCGCCAAGCTCGGCTTGGTGGTGATCGACGAGGAGCAGCGCTTCGGCGTGGCGCATAAAGAGCGCCTCAAAAAGCTGCGCAAAGACGTGCACGTCCTCGCCATGTCGGCCACCCCGGTGCCCCGCACCCTACAGCTTTCCCTGGCCGGGGTGCGTGACCTGTCGTTGATCGAGACCCCACCGCGCGACCGTATGTCGATCGAGACCGCCATCCTGCCTTTCGATCCACGACTGATTCGTGAGGCGGTGGAGTACGAGCTCGAGCGCAAGGGGCAGGTCTACTACGTCTACAACCGGGTCGAGACCATCGAGCGCATGTCGGCCTACCTGCGCGAAGTGATCCCCGCTGCCCGGATCACCGTCGGTCACGGGCAGCTCGACGAGAAGGAGCTGGCCAAGCGCATGCACGCTTTCGTCGCCGGTGAGTACGATGTCTTGCTCGCCACCACGATCATCGAGAACGGTATCGACATCCCCAATGTCAACACCATGATCGTCCACCGAGCGGATCGCTTCGGCCTGTCCCAGCTCTACCAGCTGCGCGGCCGGGTGGGGCGCAGCGACCAGCTGGCATTCTGCTACCTGCTGGTGTCGGCGGATCGCATCCTCACCCAGGAAGCGCGCAAGCGCCTCGACGCCATCCGTGAGTTCACCGAGCTCGGTGCTGGCTTCCGCGTCGCCGGGCGCGATCTCGAGATCCGCGGCGCCGGCAACCTGCTGGGGGCCGAGCAGAGCGGTCACATCGCCGCGGTGGGGATCGAGACCTACCTCAAGATGCTCGAAGAGACCGTCGCCGAGCTCAAGGGCGAAGCGCCGGAGGAGGCCCCTTCCGTCGCTTTGGATCTGCCGGTGGCGATGGCGATCCCGGAAGACTACGTCGGCGACGCCAACCTGCGGATGGAGATCTACCGCCGCCTGGCCGCCGAAGACGAATCCGAGGACGACGTGCTCGCCGAGCTGCGCGACCGTTTCGGCCCGCCGCCGAACGGCGTCCGCACCTTGATCCGGGTGGCGGCGCTCAAGCGCCTCGCCGAATCGCTGCGCCTGCAGTCGATCACCGCCCGCGGTACCCGCATGACTTTGCGCCTGCGTCAGGATGCGCGGGTCGATCCCGATCGCCTGATCGGCCTGGTCTCGGGTCGGCCAGGGACGCGCTTCAGCCCCTCCGGCGCGCTGACCCTGGACGGCGTCAAAGCGACCGACGTGATTGCCACGGCGCAGGAAGTTCTGACCTACTTGAGTACCGATGTGAGGTCCGAGGAGTCGTGATGTCCGCCGCACCCCCGCCTGCCCGCCGGCGCGCCGGCGTCGACTTTTCGAGACACTCCCGTCGAGCTTACGGGACACCGTCTTTCGCTACACCGCCTCCCACGACACAGTTCCTGGTCGGCCTGCTCCTGCTCAGCCTGTGCCTGGTCGCAGCGTGCCGCAAGCCGCCAGCGACCGCCGCCGACATCACGGTGCGGATCGATGGCGAAGAGATCCCTTACAGCGATTTCGAGTCTTATCTCGACGACAGCATCGACGACGCCGACTCCTCCTTGCTGGGCACGGTCCAGAGCCAGCTCTTCGACCAGTTCCTGGACGCCCAGCTGCTGATCCGACTGGCGATCGAGCGCGGCCTGGTGCAGCCCGACGTCAATCAACGCCTGGCGATGGAGTTCCTCCTGCGCGACGATGCGAGTCAAGTCTTCTCGGACGACGACCTGAAGGCCTACTATGAAGCCAATTCGGAGCGCTTTCAGCGCGCCGAAGAGGTGCACCTGCGGCAGATCCTGGTCGACGATCGGGCGGTGGCCGAGCAGGCGCAGCGCGCGATTCGCGGTGGCGAGAGCTTCGCCGACGTCGCGGCACGCTTCTCGCAAGAGCCGCGGGCGAGCTCTGGCGGCGACCAGGGCCGGCTGGCTCGCGAGGATCTGCCGACACCTTTCGTCGACGCGATCTTCGATCTCGAGCCGGGCGAAGTGACCGACATCATCTCGGCCGACTATGGCTTCCACATTTTCCAGGTTGTCGAGCGTTTTCCGGCCGAGATCATTCCTTTTGCCGCAGTCGAGAACGAGATACGCAGCACGTTGAACCGCATGGATCTGGATGATCGTGTGGTCGGATTTATCTCCGAGGCCCGAGAGCGGTACAATGTGGTGGTTTTTCCAGCCAACTTCCCATTCGACTATCAGGGCTACTATGCGCAACATCACACCGCACCCGGCAGCGAATAGCCGCTCGAACCTCCACCCGACCCTCACCTGCGTCGCACTCTCGTGCCTGGTCCTCTCGGCCGCGTCGCCGGTGAGCGGCGAGGAGCTCAATCGGATCGTCCTGCGGGTCAACGAAGAGATCCTTACCTTGCACGAATACGAGGCGCGCAAGGCGACCGAGATCTCGAACACCCTGGCCAATCCACGGATCGACTCCGCCCAGCGCCAAGAGCGCCTGGAGCAGATTGGCCAGATGGTGGTACAGAACAGCTTCAGCGAGATGCTGCTGCTGTCCTTCGCCAACCAGCACTCGATCCGCATCGGCGATGCCGAGGTGCAGCAGTCGGTGCAAGACCTGATGCAGCGCCAGGGGATCGAGACCAACGAGCAGATGCAGCAAGCCCTGGCCGCCAACGATATGACCCTCGAACAGCTGCACGACAACGCCCGGCGGGAGCTCCTCTGGCAGCAGGTGGTAGGGCGCGAGGTGCAGCCCAAAGTGGTCATCTCCGACGAGGAGCTGCGGGCCTACTATCGCAACAACAAAGAAGAGTTTCGCACCCCCGAGCAGCGCTGGCTGAAAGAGATCATCGTGCTAGAGGACAGCGGTCTATCAGACGAGGAGCTGCGCCGTACCGCAACGGAGATTCGCCAGCAATTGATGTCGGGCAGTCCGGCCGAAGAGGTCATAGCGCCCTACAAGGAGCGCGAAGTCACCACCGGCTGGATCGACCTCGAATGGCTACAAGCCGACGAGCTCGAGACGTCGCTGTCAGAGACCGCCTGGGCGCTGGCGCCGGGTGAGTATTCCGAGCCCGTGGCGGCGCGTGGTGGCCTCCACATCCTGCACGTGGCCGGACTGCGCGAGTCGACCGTCAAGCCGCTGGACGAAGTCGGAGATTTGATCCGCCGCCGGGAGTACAACTCGCGCTTCAACCGCCAGCTCGGCGTATTCCTCAAAGAGCTCGAGGATCAGGCCTACATCCAGGAGGATCTGCCGCCTGAGGCCGTCGGCTACCAGGCTCTGGCGCCGGACTACGAGGCCGAGGACGAGCTCGAGCTCTTCCGGGCACCGATCGACGAATCCGCTGAAGGCGCGGGTGGCGGGAACCGTGGCGACGGGAGCCGTGGCGACGTGAGCCCGGGCGCTGGAAGCACCGGCACCAGCGAGTAATCGCTCGCCTCCCGCCGTCCTGCGGAAATCCGAGCGCCGCTCCAAGCCCGGCGAAACGGTTTTCGGGATGGATGTTTCCGATCAGGCCACCACTATATCTAGGGGCACCTGGTCAAATAGCAACCATATAGGGTATGCTTAGATCGCTTTGTTAAAGTAATACTTTAACAAAGATCAGCTCGTTGGATGGCTTACTTTTTGCCACTCAACGAGCCGATTTCTTTGTCTTTCGGCTTGCGTTCTACCGGGGCTAAGCCCCCGCCTGACCCGCTTCAAATGGGGGTCAGTGGAAACCTATGGCCTAGATGGGGAGAAAAGTGGACAAAAGTGGACAAAAGTGGTCCAGACTGATAGGGTTTGGGCGATATTCCCTACAAGAGGCGAATAGAAACCCATGTTCCGCGGAAGTTCACCAGCGAAGATCGACACCAAGGGGCGTCTCAAAGTCCCGACGGAGTTTCGTCGCCTGCTCGATGAGCGCTATGGACCGGAAGTCTTCATCACTTCCGTCCAGGGTCGTTCGGCGATGCTCTACCCCTTGGATGCGTGGGAGCGCGTCGAGCAGAAGCTGGCCGAGGTTCCTTCGTCCAACCGTTCCAAGCAACGCTTCCTAGAGCGGGTCAACTACTTCGGTCAGCAGCTTCGGCTCGATGCGCAAGGCCGGGTCGTCATCCCGCAGATCCTGCGCGAGCGGGCCGAGATTCACGGGGAGGTCGTGGTGAGCGGTCGGATCGAGCACCTCGAAGTGTGGAACCGTGAGCTCTTCGATCAAAAGCTGCTCGAAGAGCCGTTCACCGAGGAGGATTTCGAGGCACTGGCGGAGCGCGGTATCTGATCGAGGAGATCTCCGGTGCACCGACCGGTCCTGTTGCAAGAGTCGGTTCGTTACTTGGATACCCAGCGGGGTGGCTGTTTTGTGGATTGCACGGTGGGTCTCGGAGGCCACGCCGAAGCCATTCTCGAGAGCTCCCCCGCTGCGACGTTGTTGGGCATCGACCGTGACGCCGAGGCGCTTGCCTTGGCGGCCGAGCGCCTCGCCAGATTCGGCGACCGAGTGCAATGGATCCACGGGCGCTTCGATGAACTGGAGCGTCACCTGGCTGGGCGCAAAATCGATGGCGGAATACTCGCTGATCTCGGTGTTTCTTCGCTGCAGCTCGACGCTGCCGAACGCGGCTTCTCGTTCATGCACGACGGGCCTCTCGACATGCGCATGGGGGCTGGCGAGCGCACCGCTCGGGATGTCGTCAATCAGTACCGGGAGGAAGAATTGAGCAAGATCTTCAGAGAATTCGGAGAAGAGAGATTCGCTCGAAGGATCGCCCGGGCGGTGGATCGTGCGCGGCAGGAGAAGCCGATCGAGACGACAGCCGAGCTGCGGCAGGTCATCGAGCGGGCCAAGCCGCGGATCGGCCGACCACGCATCCATCCGGCAACCCAGGCCTTCCAGGCTTTGCGCATCGAGGTCAATCAGGAGCTCGAGCAGCTCGACGATCTGTTGACCCAGGCGGTGCGGGTGCTGGAGCACGATGCACGCATGGTGATGATTTCCTACCACAGCCTCGAAGACCGCCGGGTCAAACACACCCTGCGCGACCTCGCGCGGGGAGAGATCGAGCCGGTCACCGGCCGGCCGCGGGCCGAGAGCCGGGTAATCGAGGTGTTGACCCGCAAGCCGATTCGACCGTCCGAGGCCGAGGTCACGGCCAACCCGAGATCACGATCGGCGCGCTTGCGCGCCGCACGGAGGCTGTGAGTCGGCCTTGAGCTGACGAATCCGAAACCCTCAAGCCGGCGTCCGAGAAACAGCCAGACGTCCGATAACGAAATCCGATAACGAAAGCAGCGACAGCCTTGCGAAGCCCCTACACCATCCATCGACAGGTCGAGAACACCTACCTGGTGCGCGAGCGTGATCGACGCCTGATCCGCGAGCTGCTGGCGGTAGTGGCGGTCGTCCTGTTGCTCGGCGGTGGGCTCCTGGCTTACACGTGGGTGCATATCGAGATCCTCGATACGGGTTATCGGATCGATCACTACGAGAAGGAGCTGCACCAACTGCGGCAGGAGGAGCGTCGACGCCGGCTCGAGGCGTCCTATCTGGCGCACCCCGCACGGATCGAGCAGCGTGCCAGCCAGGATCTCGGCATGGCCCAGCCGGGCCTGGCGCAGACGCTCTTCTTCGAGGAGCTGGTGCAGTGAAGGCCGGCGCAGTGAAGAACGTTCGCCTGAGCGTGCTGTCGCTCTTGGCTGGCTCCTGGCTCTGCCTGGTCGTCTTTCGCCTGTACTCGTTGCAGGTCTCGAGCTACGACACTTATCGCGCGCGCGCGTTACACCAACAGCAGAAGGTCGTCGACCTCTATCCGCCGCGCGGCACCATCTTCGACGCCCGCGGCCGGGAGCTGGCGGTCTCGGTGGAAGTGAGCTCAGCCGCGGCCACGCCGTCGAGCATCGAGGATCCGGTGGCGACCGCCAAAGCCCTGGCCGGCGTGCTCGATGTCGATGCGGAGAAGCTGGCCGCCAGCCTGTCGTCCGACCGGGCCTTCGTCTGGGTGCAGCGCAAGCTCGACCCGCCGAAGGTCGAGGCGGTGCGCGCCTTGGAGCTCGATGGTGTCTTCTTCCTTCAGGAGTCGAAGCGCTACTACCCGTTGCGCCAGCTGGCGGCGCCGGTGCTGGGCTATGTCGGGGTCGACAACAAAGGCCTGGCCGGGCTGGAGTATGTCTACGACAGCGTCGTCGCCAGCGAGCCCGGCAAGCGCCGGGTGGTGCGCGACGCACGCTTCGGCACAGTGCTCTATCCCGATCTGCAGATCGCCGACGCCATGCCGGGCCAAGATCTGCACCTCACCCTGGACGCCGCCATCCAGCACCTGGTCGAGCGTGAGCTCACTGCGGCGGTGGAGGAGAGCGGCGCGCGCAGCGGCATGATCGTGGTCATGGAGCCGCACACCGGGGCGATTCTCGCCATGGCCTCCCATCCGACCTTCGATCCCAATCACTTCGCCGCGTCGCCCAAGAGCCATTGGCGCAACCAACCGGTGGAAGACGCCTTCGAGCCCGGCTCGACCTTCAAGATGATCACCCTGGCGGCGGCGCTCGAGGCCGGCCAGGTCGACCCCCTGGAGACCATCGACTGCCAGATGGGCGGCATCGTCCTCAACCGAACACGGATCAACGACCACCACCCTTTCGGCCTGTTGACGACTCGGCAGATCATCGCCAAATCGAGCAACGTCGGGGCGATCAAGCTGGGCGCCGCCGCCGGCCGCGAACGCCTCTTCGACACCATCCAGCGCTTCGGCTTCGGCCGCCCGACGGGGATCGATCTGCCGAGCGAGAGTGCCGGTATCGTGCGCCCCTTGGAGCGTTGGTCGGAGCTCTCGCCGGCCTACATCTCGTTCGGTCAAGCGATCTCGGTGACCGCTTTGCAGGTGACCAACGCCTTCGCCGCGATCGCCAACGGTGGCCGTCTGCTACGTCCCTACATCGTCGAATCGGTCGGCAGCGGCGACGAGCGCCTGCCCCAGGAGCGCAAGATCGCTGGCCTGACCGTTGCTCCGTCGTCGGTGCTGCAGGTGCGCAGCATGCTCGAGAGCGTGGTGCTCGAAGGCACTGCCAAGGCGGCCAGGCTGGAGGGTTACCGAGCGGCTGGCAAGACCGGCACGGCGCAGAAGGCCATCCCGGGACGGGGCTA
>JBCCGX010000298.1:0-9521 GCA_039029035.1 Acidobacteriota bacterium
CGGGACGAGCCGGACGACTTCTCGGTCTTCACGCCGGCCCTGGTGCAGCGCCTCGTCGGCCAGGCCAATCGGGTGCTCAAGGTGTTCCTGCCCGCCGCCGCCGGACTGGCCCTCCTCGTGGCCGCGATCGTCATCGCCAACATCCTGCTGATGAGCGTCCAGGAGCGCATTCCGGAGATCGGTCTGCGCAAGGCCATGGGGGCGACGGACCGTCAGATCAGCCGCCAATTCTTGCTCGAAGCCCTGCTCGTCACCCTCGGTTCCGGCCTCCTCGGTGTGCTCCTCGGCGTCGGCGCCGTCGCCTTCGTCGCCACCCATCTTCGCTCGCTGCCGATCCTCTCGGTCGACGCCATCCTGCTCGGTCTGCTGGCGGCCCTGGCGGTGGGCCTCACGGCGGGCGTGCTGCCGGCTCGACGCGCCGCGCGGCTCGATCCGATCGAGGCGCTGCGGTAGCGCGCTCGCCGCCGAACTATGCACTGGCACCGTAACCTCCGCCTCTCCGCCGCCGCACTCTGGCGTCATCGATTGCGCACCACCCTGTCGCTCAGCGGCATGGCGATCGGTATCGCCGCGGTGGCTGTGTTGACAGCGCTCGGGGCGGGGGCCGATCGCGCCCTGCAGGCGACCCTCGAGCAGATGGGGCGCCACCTCCTGGTGGTCAACGCCGGCCAGAGTGAGACCAACGCTTTGCGCGGTACCGGACGCCTGGTACAAACACTCGAGCTGGCCGACTGGCGCGCCATCCTCGAGCAGATACCGGAGGTTCGCGGTGCCGCCCCGATCCTCTCGACCGGCGTCAACCTCCGGGTCGACGGGCGGTCCCTGGCCGTGTCCGTCGTCGGCAGCACGGCCGATCTCGAACGGACCAAGAACCTGCAGATCCTGGCCGGTCGCTTCATCGACGACGACGATCTCATCAACCATCGACGGGTGGCGGTCCTCGGCGCCCTCGCCGTGCGCGAGCTTTTCGGCGGCGAGTGGCCGATCGGTGAGGTCGTCCGCATCGCCGGCGCCCCCTTCACCATCATCGGCGTGCTGCGTGGCAAAGGTGCCACCCCCGACGGCTCGACCGAGGACGATCAGGTTGTCGTTCCGATCACGACCGCCCAGCGCCGCCTGCTCGATGTCGACTCCCTGGATCGCATCTTCGTCCAGGCGGCTTCGCAGTCGGCGATCGAGCCGGTCCAGGACGGGGTTCGATCCTTGCTTCGGCGCCGCCACGGGATCCCCGCCGGGCAGGTCGACGACTTCGACATCCTCGATCAGGACGCGCTGCTCACGGCGCAGGCCGAGACCCGCCGCACCTTCACCCGTCTAGTCTCGGCTCTTGCCGGCCTGGCTCTGGTGCTCGGCGGCATTGGCTTGTTGGCGGTCGCATGGCTCTCGGTGCGTGAGCGGACGGCCGAGGTCGGCCTGCGCCTCGCAGTCGGTGCCCGCCGGCGCGATATCCTGGGACAGTTTCTCGCCGAAGCGATCGGCATCGCCGTGTTGGGTGGCGTCCTCGGAACGGGCCTCGGCGCCGCCGGGGTACTGCTCGGCAAGTCCCTGAGCGGCTGGCCACTAGTGCTGTCCTGGCGTTCGGTGGTCGTTCCGTTCGCCATCTCGGTGACGATCGCGACAGCTTTTGGCAGCTATCCGGCCCTCCGCGCCTCGCGGCTGGACCCGATCATGGCCTTGGGCAGAGTCTGATCCCATGCAGCAGCACAACCTCCTGATCATCGACGACGACGAGAGCCTGAACGGCTTGCTGGCCGAGTATCTCGTCAAGTTCGGCCATCGGCTGCAGTCCGCCACCTCGGCGGCGGCGGGCCTGCTCGCGCTGCGACGGAACCCGCCCGACCTGCTGATCCTCGACATCATGTTGCCGGACAAAGACGGCCTGACCTTGTGCCGCGAGATCCGCCAAGAGGTCGACCTGCCGATCATCATGCTCACCGCCCGCGGCGATGTGGCGGACCGCATCGTCGGCTTGGAGCTCGGCGCCGACGACTACCTCGCCAAGCCCTTCGAGCCGCGCGAGCTGGTGGCGCGCATCGAGTCGGTCCTGCGGCGTGCTGCACAGCGCCAGACCCGCGAGATCCTCGCCTGCGGCGACCTGGTGCTCGAGCCCGAGCTGCGCCGCGCCACCCTGGCCGGTCGCGAGCTCGACCTGACCTCGATGGAGCACGAGCTGCTGCGGGTCCTGATGCAGAGCCGCGGCCGCGTCCTGACTCGCGAGCGCCTGCTGCTCGAGCTGCGCGGTCTCGACGCCGACGTCTACGATCGCTCGGTTGACATGCTGGTCAGCCGCCTGCGCAGCAAGCTGGGCGACGACTCCCGCGCCCCCCGGTTCATCAAGACGGTGTGGCGCACCGGCTACCAATTCGTAGGGAACACGCGTCAATGAAGATCGGAACCAGCCTGCTCTCCCGGTTCGCTGCCTCCACCGCCGCGCTGGCCATCGTCGTCGCCGGCCTCGCGGGCCTGTTCTCGGTGGTGATCAACGGCAAGCTCGTGCGCGGCGCCATGGAGGGCACGGTGCGCGGTTACAGCGAGTCCCTGACCCAGCACATCCTGGCGTCGCCTGATCCGGACTTCCTGCAGCGCGTGGCACGGCACCATCAAGTCGCCCTGTTGGTGGAGCTGCCCGGCGTGGAACACGCTTTCGACCCGGACGGCGAGACGACCACCCCCCAGGCGGTGCTGGAATCGGTCCACGGCTTCGTGCAGGTGGTCGTGCCGGCCGAGGGTGAGGGGCGGATCGTCTACTCGTGGAATCTGCGACACTTCGCCCGCCTGCACTGGCCGTTGATCATCGGCCACATCGCCCTCCTGTTCCCGGTCATCGGCGCCACCTACTGGTTTCAGAGCAGCCAGCTGCGGCCGCTCAAGGGGCTGCGAGCGGGCGTGGAGTCCGTCGCCGAGGGCGACCTCGAGACCCGCGTACCGGTGGTCCGGCCGGACGAGATCGGCCAGGTGGCCGGGGCCTTCAATCAGATGACCCGGCAAGTGAAGCAGATGATCGCCGACCGCGAGCGCCTGCTGGCCGATGTCAGCCACGAGCTGCGCTCACCCCTGGCACGGATCAAAGTGGCGCTCGAGCTCCTGCCACCCGGAGCAAAGCAGGAGACGATCCGCGACGACGTTCGCGAGATGGAGACCCTGATCTCGGTGCTGCTCGAGCGCGAGCAGCTGCGAGCGCGGACCGACCCTCTGCAGACCGAGCCCGTGGATCTGGCGCCGCTGCTACAGCGGGTGGTCGAGACCTTCGGCGACCGCGAGCTCGGCGTGTCGTTCGTCACCAAGAACGAGGTGCCGCCGGCCGAAGTCGACGCCGACCGGATCCGCCTCCTGGCCCAGAACCTGATCGAC
Source organism: Acidobacteriota bacterium (assembly GCA_039029035.1). Lineage (GTDB taxonomy): Bacteria > Acidobacteriota > Thermoanaerobaculia > Multivoradales > J023 > JAAELT01. Next base: position 3,352 of record JBCCGX010000298.1, read on the forward strand.
AACGCGATCAAGTTCTCACTAGCCGACAGTCAGCCGGTGCGCGTCGTGCTCGAGTCGACGGCGAAATCGATCCGCTTGACGGTGATCGACGACGGCCCGGGCATCCCCAGGGACGAGAGGGAGCGCATCTTCAAACCCTTCGTCAAGCTGAATCCGGCTCGCGGACATCGCACCGGCTACGGCCTGGGCCTCAACCTGTGCTGGCGCATCGTCCAGGCCCACGGCGGCTCGATCCGCATGGCCTCCGCCGGCGAGAGGGGTAACCGAGCCATCGTCACCTTGCCCCAAGGTAAGCTCGAACAAAATCTATCTTGAACCGCATCCTTTTCGTAGGGTCGGCCGTCTTCCTAGTGTTGTCTCGAAGTTGCCTCGAAATGGAAGTCGCCGAATCCCCAAAAGGAGCAATGCATGCATCAACATATCAAGTCGGTCGCCGACATCTACGCTTTCAACACGCTGAGCGTCCGGGCCTGCCTTCAGGGCCTGGCGAACGACGACGCCGGGCGGCGCTGGCGCCAGGGAGAGGGCAGCTCGATCCTCTTCCTAGTCGGCCACATCCTTTCCTCTCGCGTCGGCCTTCTCAGGCGTTTCGGAGCGGCTGAAGAGAACCCCTATGCCGAGCTTTTCGGCGCCGGTGCCGAGACTCGGGACCCTGCCGACTACCCGACGATCGAAGAGCTGGCCCGCGGCTGGGACGATGTCGCCGCGCGGTTCGAATCGACCCTCGAGAGCTTGACGGAAGAACAAATCCTCGCACCCGCCGAGGGCCTTCCGGTGCCCGATCGAACCGGTCGCGGGGCGCTCATGTTTCTGTCCTGGCACGAGTCCTATCACGTCGGCCAGCTCGGGCTCATGCTGACCGAGATGGGTTACAAGTCGCTGCAGGCCCGAGTCCACGAAGCGCTGGGGGACTAAACCGCGGACGTACCACCGCCTTGGCTGGTCCTTGACTGCACTTTGAATACCCATGACAGCGATCGACAACACTTCGCCGATCTTTGCTCAGGCCCGGGCGGAATTCGACCAATTGGTGGAAACGATCCGACCGGAGCTGCATCGTTATTGCTCGCGCATGACCGGCTCGGTAATCGATGGCGAGGATGTCGTCCAAGACGCACTCGCCAAGGCGTACTACGCCTTGGCGAGCACGCCTGCGATCTCGAACATGCGAGGTTGGCTGTTTCGAATCGCTCACAACAAGGCGATCGATCACTTGCGCCGCTACGAGCGAAGCCACTCCGAGCCGCTCGAAGACCCTCTGTCCTTGACCGTGTCAGAGCCTTCCGTCGAGACCCGAGAGCTCACTCGGGTGGCGCTCTCCTGGTTCCTGGAGCTGCCGCCTCTGCAAAGGAGCTGTGTGATCCTGAAGGACGTGCTCGACTACTCCTTGATCGAGATCGCCGACCTCCTCGACACCAGTGTCAGCGCTGTGAAGGCCTCCCTGCACCGCGGTCGCACCCGACTCCGTGGCCTCGAGTCGTCGGCCGCGACGGGTCAGAAGGTGCTACGGCTAGAGAGTGAGTCCCGGCTCCTGCAACGGTATGTCGACGCCTTCGAAGCGCGGGACTTCGACTCGGTGCGTGCGATGTTGGCCGATGACGTGCGGCTGGATCTCATCGGACGCGCCCAGCGGCGCGGCGCGGTGGAGGTCGGTGGCTACTTCGACAACTACAGTCGACTGCGCGCTCTACGCCTGACCTTGGGCACCGTGGAAGGCCGACTGGCGATTGTCGTCTACGAAACGGCCGAAACCTCGACCGATCCCGCTTACTTCATTCTCATTGACTGGGCTGACGATCGAATCGACCTGATTCGCGACTACCGCTACGCTCGCCATGTCATGGAGGACGCTGCCATCGACGCGATTTCCGTTGGCCCGGAGGCAGCCGAACCGAGCTGCCCCCAAGGCTCCGACGCACGTCGAGACTTGGCCGATTCGTCAGTTCCGCTCGGAATCTGCGCCGACAGCGAACGGGACGGCAAAAGGACCTCGAGCCGAATTTTGCCCAATCTGGGTGCAAAGTAGGACACCAGATCCCAATTTGGAGGGATATCGGCACAATCAACGGAATCCACAAAATTCTTTAGCAAATTCCAACTGGTCGGTAGGACATCTCCTACGAGTCCGTCAGCGCAACACTTACAATCCGTGACACTCGAGACTCGACAACCGATCGGGCCTGGCTCCATAGGAAGCTCTTGCTCGGAGCACGAAAGCTCCAATCGGAACTGCTGACAAAGAAGATCGCCTCAGGGCGCAGCGCAGGCCTGCGCGTGGCTCTCCTCGACAAGGAGGCATCCAGTCCGGGAGCCCGACTCGAATCTTGCCCAATCCGGTGCAAAGTAGGACACCAGATCCCAATTTGGAGAGATATCGGCACAATCAACGGAATCCACAAAATTCTTTAGCAAATTCCAACTGGTCGGTAGGACACTTCCTACAGACGTGTCAGCGCAACATGTACGTTCGGTAACACCCGAAACTCGACCGCCGATCAGGCCTCGACTCTGACGCCCGGAGCTCTTGCACGAAGCGCCAGGGCTCCAGCCGGCAAGACCGGCAAAGAAGATCGCAGGTTGCCCTCGGCAGCGATGCGTCGAGTCCGGTGCCTCGAGTCGAATTTTGCCCAATCTGGCGCAAAGTAGGACACCATGTCCCAATTTGGAGGGATATCGGCACAATCAACGGAATCCACAAAATTCTTTAGCAAATTCCAACTGGTCGGTAGGACACTTCCTACATCCTTGTCGGCGCAACGAGTACGCGCTACCTAGATGCAGTATCGAGATAAGATCGGTGCTGGCCGAATCCCGCTCCCGATATGTTCGACGAACCACGACGCCATCGCCGTTATATGTGGACCGTGGTCCTTGTGGCCCTCGGCACAGCACCCTTCCCCTTCATCGGCCGCGAGACGGCACTGTTCTGGGGGCTCCCTCTGTGGCTGTGGTGGAGCTTCCTGATGACCGCCGCACTCTCCGGCCTGACCGCCTGGGGCATGTTGCGCTTCTGGCGCGACGATCGCGACGACGCCTGAGCCGGTATGGACACCACCGTCGCCTTCGCTACCGGCGCCTATGTTGCCTTTCTGCTCCTGATGGGGGTCGTCGGCCGACGCTCGATGCGCCAGCAGAGCCTGAGTGAGTTCTATCTCGCCGGCCGCACGATCGGCTTCGCGGTGCTACTCCTGACCCTCTTCGCCACCCAGTACAGCGGCAACTCGCTCTCGGGCTTCCCCGGCAAGACCTACCGGGCCGGGCTGTCTTACATCATGAGCGTCACCTTCATGGTGGGGATCATCTCCGGCTTCCTGCCGATCGTGCCGCAGCTCTTCGCCCGCGCCCGCCGCAAGCGCTTCCTGACGCCGACCGACTACCTGGCCGATCGCTTCGCCAGTCCAGCCCTGAACTATCTCTCGGCAACCATCTTCGCCGTCACCCTGTGCAACTTTCTCCTGGCGCAGCTCATCGCCATGGGCCATGCCTTCTCCGGCCTCACCGAGGGTCGCATCCCCCACTGGGCCGGGGTCGTTGGCGGTGCCGTGGTGATCCTGATCTACGAGTGCCTGGGCGGCATGCGGGCGGTGGCCTGGACCGACGCGATGCAGGGCATGGTACTGCTGCTCGGCCTGCTGATGGTTGTGGTGCTGATCATGGTGGAAATCGGCACACCGGCGGCCATCGTCCACACCGTGCACCAGATCGCGCCGGAGAAGATCGACAACCCGGGTCTGAAAACGTGCATCACCTGGCTCAGCTCCTTCCTGCTGCTGGGCCTCGGCGCGCCGCTCTATCCCCAGGCGATCCAGCGCATCTATGCCGCCCGGCAGCTGACCGAGCTACGCCGCGCCCTGGCGGTGATGGCGGTGATTCCCCTCTTTGCCATCACCACCGTGGTGTTCATCGGCCTGACCGGCGCAGCGGTCTTTCCCGACCTCGGAGCGGTGGAGTCCGATCGGGTGACTTTCAAGGTGCTGGCCCATCTGGTGGACATCCAGCCCCTGGCCGCGGTGCCGGTGATCATGGTCATGATGGCGGTCTTGGCGGCGATCATGTCGACGGCCGATTCGGCGCTACTCTCCCTGTCCTCGATCTTCACCAAAGACTTCGCAGGTCGCCTGCGTGGCCTCAAAGACGCCGAAGTGGAAAAGCTCGCCCGCCTCGGCCCATTCTTCAGTGCCTTCGTCCTGCTCGTCTTTGGCCTCGTCGCGGTGCAGCCGCAGCTCACCCTGTGGCGTCTGCTGGAGATCAAATTCGAGATCCTGATCCAGCTCTCCCCCGCCTTCATTCTTGGCACCCTGCACCAGGGCGGCGAAGATCGCGCCTACAACGCCGGCGACATCCTGTCCGGCCTCCTCACCGGTCTCGCCGTCGCCCTCGGCCTGTGGGCCGCCGGCGTGAAGTCGATCCACGGCCTACACCCCGGCGTCCTCGGCGTGCTGATCAACTACGCCGTGGTCATAGGGAGCCGGGCGATAAGAATCGGAAAGGCCAACCCAGAAGTGACCGCAGCCACTCTTGAATTGCGGTCTCCGACATCATTCGATGACGACCGAAGGGTATGAGATTCCGATGGGCCATCATGGGCCCGGGCAGAATAGCCCAAACATTCGCCCAAGCTCTGGCCGTTCTAGACGACCACGACCTTGTCGCTGTCGGCAGCCGAGACGCTGGCCGAGCGAGGGGCTTCGCTGACCGGCATGGCGTAGCCCGCGCCTACGGATCTTACGATGCACTCCTCGCCGAGGCCGAAGTCGACGCTATCTACGTTGCGACCCCCCATTCGCATCATTGCGAAGCGACGATCGCTTGCCACCAAGCCAACAAGGCCGTTCTCTGCGAGAAGCCTCTGGCAGTTAACCTACATCAAGTATCTGCGATGATTGCCTCGGCGCGGGATACCGGTTGCTTCTTGATGGAGGCCATGTGGACGCGTTTCCTCCCAGTCTACCAATCGGTTCGGTCCTGGCTTTTGAATGGATCTATAGGAGAGCCGCGCTTGCTCAGGGCATCGTTCGGCTACAGATCAGCCTGGGATCCGGCTGGTCGCGTCCTCAATCCCAACCTTGCAGGGGGGGCTTTACTCGATGTAGGTGTCTACCCTCTGGCCCTGGCCCTATGGTTCTTCGGTCGGCCACCAGCCGAGATTCGTGCCGTCGGCCATGTTGGAAAGACTGGTGTCGACGAGCAGACAGGGCTTTTGCTTCGCTTCGACCGCGGCGAGCTGGCGATGCTCGATTGCGCCGTGCGCACCGCCACCCGGCATGACGCAGAGCTCTTCGGCACCAAAGGTAGCCTGCACATCGAGGACTTCTACCGAGCCACGACTGCGCACCTAAAATCAAGCGGTCGGACAGAGACCAAAGTGCACCACTTCCGTGCCAACGGCTTCGAGTACCAAGCTGAAGAAGTGGCCCGCTGCGTACGGGCAGGCCGGTGTGAGAGCCCCGAAATGAGCCACAAAAGATCTACCGAGATCATGACCCTGATGGACGAAGCCAGGCGACAGTTAGGTTTGCGTTATCCCATCGAGAAGATGCCAGGCATCGACACTCAGGACCGGTAACGCTTTGATCGAACTTCGCGCCGACGCATCCACAAGCTAATGTCCACGATTATTGCTCCGAACGGAGGGAGCAATTGTCCTCAATCGCAGTGCCATTGCTCGACAGCTCGGATCACTGAGCCGGCGCGAAAATAGACCATGTAGCTGCGCCAGGCCGCGTCGCACCAGCCACAGGCGCCGTCACGGCTGTAGCCCCACATTTCGTCGAAGTCACGTCGGGCCGTGTAGCTGGGGCAGGCTGCGTCGTCCCAGCCACAGGCGCTATAACGACTCGAGTCCCAAGTTTGATCGAAGTCGACCCGGCAGCTGGAGTCTCCCCACGAGCGTCGACTCGCGGGCTCTCCCACCCGCTCGAGGACTTGCCGGTCGCTCATACCGGGCTCGATACCGAGGAAGGTCGATCGGCTGAAACCCGGCGTCGTCTGTGTGTCGATTGCCGGATAGAAGACGAAGACCGACTCGACCGGGACGAGTCCCAAGAAGGTACAGATGAACGCAGCGCTGGCGCCAAAGGCCAGTAAGAGGCGCGAGACGATCGAGCTCCGGCGCCACCAGATCGAAAGAGGCAGCGCCAGGCAAGCGAGACCAACGCCCAGGATCGTAG
>JBCCGX010000299.1:0-9518 GCA_039029035.1 Acidobacteriota bacterium
AACGAGGCGCACCTTGACCGCGCTCACTCGGTAGGTTTTGCCGTCGTTGCGAGAGCCTCTCGCCAGTCCAATGCCGGAGGACTGGCGAGATTGTTGAGGTGAGCCCACAGGTCGCGCAGGGTTCCTTGCCGCAGGGGATGTACCTCAGCCCAGCGGGCGACGGCACGGGCGAACTCGAGATCGTGCCCGTAATCGTCGAGGTACCCCTCCTCCGCCTTCGCCATGAGTGGCCCGAGCAGTTCGGGCATCAGGCCCGGGTCGGCGTCGAGTACGAGCATGGCGGTGTGGAAATCGGGCAGCTCGTCTTCGGCCAAGCTCTCAGCGACTTCGGCGGCCAGCTTGTCGAGGGTCGCGGGATCCGCGCCGACGGCGCGCAGGGACCGGCGCGCGGTTCCTCGAGCGCGCCACTCGTCGTGGAAGACAAGGGGGATCAGGTGTTGGCGAGCCGCTTCGCCATAGGGTGCGAAGGCGTCTGCCGGGGCGCGCTGCCAATGCAAGCCCTGGCGCAGCAAGACGTTCAGTGCTTCGGGGTGTCCCTGAGGCGCCAGGGCGACCGCGGCGGAGACAGCGTGTTGGGTCTCGGACAGCAGGGACTCGAGCTCGGATTCGATCTCGGGCCAGGCGCCGACGGCGGCGACCAGCCAAAGCCAGGTGCGCAGGCCATCGGGCGTTTGGTCGATCAGGCCGGCGACGTCATCAATGGTCAGAGCCTGGCGCAGCAGTGCGGATTTGTCGTCGTGCGGTTGACCCCCGATCGGGACCGGGTGACGGTTGGCGGCGGCTGTGAGGAAGAGCTGGCGAAAGCGCGTCCATAGGATCTGCCGGAGCGGTACCTCCAGATCGGAGATCAGCTGGTTGAGCCGCACCAGAAAGCCCGTGGATTGTTGAAAGTGCCACCGGTGGCCGAGCCAAGGGGCCTTGAGCAAGCGTTCGAGCGCCGCCGGATCGAGCCGCCAGGGCTGTTGGTAGAGGCGTTGCAACAGCCGCTGACGAACGTCGCTCGAACCCTCCGGCTCGAGCGCCCGGGCGTAGAGTCGGCGCAGCGCTGGATCGCCGTCGAGCTCGAAGAGCCAGTGGTAGGGATCGTAGATTGTCATCCAGCTGGAACGGAGCTCGATCTCGGTCCCTGACGGAGCGTCGAGGGCCCAGCCGACGAGTTTGTCCAGGGCGGGTCGAGGCAGCGATGGTGGGTCGGTCTTCGACACCACCTGGCCGAGGGTGTAGGCGAGCCAGGGCCTCAGGGAAGAATCTTGCTCGGCGTCGGCCGCGAGCTCGGGCCAGACGTCGCTGGCTGCGACCTCGTGGTGTCCGACGAGGAGCAGGCGACCGGTGGCCGCGACGAACAGATCCGGGCTGGCAGTCCAGTCTCGGGCGCAAGGGATCAACCGTGACCTGGCCCTCGCCCGGGCTTCTTCGCTGCCAAAGAGGAACTGATCCGAGCTTTGCAAGGTCTCGAAGAGCATCTGGCGAACGATTCGGCGTTCGGCTTCAGGCGCATGGCGCAGTCGATCGTCGAAGTCGTCGGCCAGCTGGTCGAAGGCCCGCAGCAGACTCTGGCCGGCTTCCCTGTCCGGCTCGGCGAGGGTGGCCTGCCACAAGGTGTCGAGCCGTGCCCTCGAGTAGCCCCAGGCGCGCAGGGCCTTCTCGGCCGCATCGTCGTAGGGATGATCGCGGTCGGCGATGGCCTGAGCGTAAGCATAAGCCTCGGCCGGCGGCTGCTCGAAGCACGCGACCAGGACTTCGAGCCAGCGCGCCTTGTTGACCCCCCGGCTGCGAGCGAAGCGTCGCAGGGCCTCCAGCGAAGCCGCTTCGGGGTGGCGCTCACAGAGCTTGGGGCCAAGCCTCTGCCACCGTTGATCGGTGGCGTCCTCTAGCGCCTTTGGCCCAGCGTCGACCAGCCAGCCTTCGATCCGCTGCCGTTGGTCCATGTCCGCCATGGGGTAAACCTCCAGCCAGACCTCCGGACCGTCGCTACGGGTCGCTGCTGCCGCCCGCTGCTGGCGTTCTTCGATCGTTCCTTCGCGCTGTTGCTGCCAAGGGCCGAGGTCGGGGGTCCAACTCTCGATGGGGAGACCGTCGTGGGTCAAGCGGAAGACCTTGCCGTCGTGCTGTAGCACCACCAGCTCATCGTCGATGACTCGCAGCATGTGGATCGTGTCGTCGACCGGAGCGACGTTGACGAGGTTGTTCTCACGGTCGAGGATGGCGACGCTGGGCGGCTGGTAGACCTCGCAGTCCGAGGCCAGGGCATACTGCGCGGCGAAGACGGTACCGTCATCGGCCAGCGCCATGCCGGTGATGTCGCCGAGGCGCACGTCCTGCGAATCGTCGAAGGCACGCCCTCGACGGGCCCTGGGAAAGTGACTGAAGGTCCGCAGCTCGCCGTTTGCGCGGTAGCGCAGAAAGGTCACTTGTTCGCGCTCTTGCACGACGATGACCGCTGAGCCCTCCGCATCGACCGCCCAGTAGGGATCGGTGTAGGAGCTCATCGGGAAGGCTTCCGGCAGCTCGAAGGTCAGGAGGGGTTCGTCCCGATCCTCGGTGTAAGGATGGGTAAGAGTCAGCCGACTCTCGGCGAAGAAGCCCTCGAGGAATCGTCCGCGGACCGGATCGAAGCGCGGAGGATACTCGCCCAGCGGCAGGCTATGCGCTACGTCGCCGGTCGGCGTCAGCTGGACCAGCCGGTCGCAGAGATCACTTTCCGGGTGATACCAGCAGCGTGTCAATAGCCAGGCATGACCCGCCTTGTCGATGCCTTGGATATGGGCGCTGCCGTCGACGATGCCCAGGTCGAAGTCGAGCGTACCGGTCGGTGCGCCGGCCGAGGTGTAGTGCGCCAGCCGTCGGAGACTGGGCTGTTCGTCACCTCCCACGCGTACGACATACACCACTGAGCCGTCTTCGGTCAGGGTTCCAGGAATATGTTGAACCACTCGGCTGCAAGCTCTGGCGCCCGTGGGCAGGACCAAACTTGCGGCGAACATCAGGCTCGCGATAACGGTGCGTCGGGTGCGATCGGCAAGCAGCGAATCGGTGCAAAGCATCTCGACCTCCTTGTCCTCCACACTTATCAGACACCCGAGCCGGCGATTTCGCTCCTACTTTTTGACCTGCGGTCGAGCCGGCGCCGTGAACCGGCGCCGTGAACCGGCGTCGCGCGGTGGCGACGCGAACCGGCGTCGCGCGGCGACGCAAACCGTCCCGCGACCCGTTCTGTGCGCCTCAGCCGAGCCGTCAGATCCCGGCTTGGGCAGCGAAGGTCGCGATATCGATGTTGCTACCACAGATGATGACACCCACCCGTTGCCCAGTCAGGCGCGGGCGCAAGGGGCCGCAAAGAGCCGCCGTCGCCGCAGCGCCGGCAGGCTCGACGCCGATCTTGAGCGAGTCGAAGAGCAGGCGCATGGCGGTGCGCATCTGATCGTCGGTGATCTTCACCAGCTCGTCGACGAATTGCTGGCACAGGCCGAAGGAGTAGGGGGCAGCGTGCGGCGCGCCGAGACTGTCAGCGAAGGTACGAACTTTGTCGATCGACCGCGGCTCGCCGGCTTCGAAGCTGCGGTGCATGGTGTCGGCGCCTTCCGGTTCGATACCGAAGACCCGGCACTCGGGCTGCACCAGCTTCATCGCGGTGGCGACCCCGGCGCACAGACCACCGCCGCCGATCGGGACGATCACCGCATCCAGGTTGGGCGCCTGGACCGCCAGCTCGAGACCGAGGGTCGCGGTGCCGAGTGCGGTGCGAAACCCTTCGAAGGGGTGGATGAAGGCACGGCCTTCCTCACGCTCGATCCGGCGCACCTCGTCGAAGGCGTCGTGCACGTCGTCGATCGGCACGACCTCCGCGCCGTAACTGCGACAAGCGTCGACCCGGGCCGGGTTGGCGCTGCTCAGCATCACCACCTTGGCGGTCGTGCCGAGGGCGCGGGCGGCGTAGGCCACCGCGATGGCATGGTTGCCGGCCGACACCGCAGTCACCCCGCGGTCGAGCGCCGCGGCGTCGAGCTCCAGCATGTTGAGCAGCGCGCCGCGCGGTTTGAAGGTACCGGAGTACTGTAGGAATTCGAGTTTGAAGAAAACCTCGGTGCCTTGACCGATAGCCTCCTCCATCTCCCTCCCACGCCACTTCCAGACAGGTGTCTCGAGAATCCTCTTGCCCAGGCGCTCCCGGGCCTCATGGATCTCGACCAGAGTCGGGATCTCATCGCTGTTGGGTGCCATGGCGCGGATTCTAACTTAACGCGGGAGACTCGATGAAGACGACATCGTGCATCGCCAGATGACCCGGCTCTACGGTCGAGCCGTAGACCCCGAGTTGGCCCTGGCGATCACGGGCGACCCGACGCAGGATTGTTGGGTCGCGCTGGGTCGTTGCCGGATCGATAGTGATGACGACACAACGGCCGTCGCGCTTGTCGACCCGCAGACGCAGAGTGCCGATGCGCAAGACGCAGCCCAGCCAGGCGTCTTCGGGAAACGGTGTCTCGTCGTCGGCTTCGATCAGGATGTTCGGCCGAAAACGCCGCACATCGAGCTCGGCGCCCACCATGTCACCGAGCCGGGCAAGGGTCTGGGTCGTGATGAGGGAGAGGGGGAAGGTGTCGAAGAGGCCACGGTTGTGCTTGATCGCCAGGACGCCGCTCGGCCTGAGCTCGGTGGCGAGCGCTGGATCCGTGACATCGAAGGTCGAGCCCGCCGGCGTCTGCACGATCGTCTTCGACTTGTCTGGTCGTGCCGGATCGACGAACGAAGGGCGGTAGTGATGCATGTCGCCGCGGTCTCGCAGGGTGAGCCACGGGATGCCGTTTTGCTTCGCGCCGTGACGGACAAAGGCCCAGCGACGGTCTCCAGCCAATCCATGCCACGACACGTCGACTTGAGCCAAAGCTTGGGCTCCCATCGACTTCACCGGGTAGCGCCACAAGCCCACGACGCGACCAACAGAACGACTCTTTCGAGAGTCCACCATGGGGCAACCTCCTGAGAAGGCGCCCTTGTCCTCCGAACCAGCGTCGAGCGTGACGGTCTGAACCGCTGCAGCGCCTCTCGACGAGTGGTGTGCGCTATCGGCGACAGCGCCTCGGAGATAACCCAAATATCAAACCAGGAACACGGCGCGCTCGTCAAGCTCGGGTCCAGCATTGCCTCGCCACGGCGCCTCGGCCGGACCTTGCCTGTGCCATGCTTTGGCCGCAATTCACCGGTATTTTGGTCCGTATGCGAACTGCCTACGTGATCGGGGGCGGGGTCTTGGTCGCCGTCTTGCTCCTCATTGCCCAGGCCGCCGGTCGCCGGATCCTCGAGTCGGAGGTCGAACCAGCCTCGGCGATCCCGCCTGAAGTGCGCTCGACCGCGGCAGCAAAGGTCCACGAGAGTTTCCTCTATGGCCGCGTCACCACTGTTGCTGGCGTGCTCTACGAGGGGTGGCTGCGCTGGGGAGGCAACGAAGAGGCGCTCTGGGGCCACTATTTCAACGGATACAAGGCCAAGAATCCCTGGCTCGATCTCGTGCCGCCGGAGGTGATCATGGAACGCCGCTCGATCAATCTCTTCGGGGTCGAGGTTGCGCAACGGGAGAGGCCGATCGATCTCGGACGGTTCTTCATGGCGCGCTTCGGCGACATCGCGCGCCTCGAGGCGAGTCGCGACGACGTGCGGGTCACGCTCAAGAGCGGCACCGTCTTCGAGCTCGATCGCTTCGCCGCGGGCGACTTCGACGACCGCCTGCGGGTGTGGGATAGCCGACGCGGTACGGTCGACCTCGACAGCCGGCAGATCCGCTCCATCGAGCTCTTGCCTGCGCCCCTATCGAGCGCTGTGGCCAACCTGCTGCACGGCACGGTGCGCACCCGGCAGGGCGACTTCAGCGGCCTCGTCCAGTGGGACAGAGAGGCCTGCCTCGGCAGCGACGCGATCGAAGGGCTAGCGACCGACGGTACGGTCCGCCTGCGTTTCGACACCCTCCGTTCCATTGCCCGGCACGCCCAGGCCAGCGTCCTGTTGACCTTGCTCGACGGCCGCCAGATCGTACTCTCCGGTCCTCGCGGACGGGCCAACCGTGGGCTCTACGTCGACGACTCGCGCTACGGGCGCGTCCTGATTGCCTGGGACGTCTTCGAACGCGTCGACTTCAGTGCGGCCCGTCGCAGCCCGGCCTACGGCGACTTTCCTCCGGGGCACCCACTCACGGGTCGCGTCACCACCCGCTCTGGCCGTCGCCTCACCGGTCGCCTGGTCTACGACCTCGACGAGAGCGAAACCACCGAGACCCTAGACGCCCCATCCGGAGGCGTGGACTACACCATTCCCTTCGGCCTGGTCGCCAAGATTGCGCTGCCCGGCCTGCACGAGAGCGTGCAGCAGGCTAAGGTGACCCTCCACAGCGGCGAGACGCTGGAGCTCGAGTCCGAAGGTGACCTCGGTGAAGGGAACGCTGGCCTGTTGATCTTCGTTGACGGCCGAAAGCGCCCCGAATTCGTGCCTTGGGTCGAGGTTGGGCAGGTCGACTTCGACCGACCTTTGGCGGTAGCCCCGCCGATCACCCCGTCGGCGCCTACCGCACCTTGAGCACGAGAAAGGTCGTATCGTCGGCTGCCGGCTGGCCATCGGCCCAGGCGTCGCCGTCGGCCGCGAGGCGGTCGATGACGGCCTGAGGGGCGGCGCCGGCGGCGCGCCGGAAAGCTTCGCGGACGTTGTCGTATCCCAGCATCTCGTCGTGCTCGTTGAGGCGCTCGGGGAACCCGTCGCTCATCAGGAGGAGGGTGTCGCCCTGGTGTAGGTCGAGCTCGTTCTGACGGTAGGGGAATTGGCTCAGGCTGCCCAAGGGCATGCCGTCGATATCGATGGATTCCACATCGCCGGAGGCGGCACGATGCACCAGGGCCGGTGGCATGCCGGCGGCGGCGAGGCACAAGCGGCCGTCCTTGAAGCGCGCCAGGGTCAGGGCCATGCGGAGCTGATGTAGGTTCATGCGTTTCAGGGCGCGGCCGAAGCTGCCCAGCGCTTCGGTCAGGGCCGCCTCACCGTTGAGGGCCTTGAACAAGCTCTTGGTGGCGGTCACCAGAGTGCCGGCCCGCATGCCGTGACCGGTCGCATCGCCGATGGCGAAGGTCAGGGTACCATCGGCAGCGAGGTCGAAATCGTAGTAGTCGCCGCCGACCTCAGTGGCAGTGAACATGCCGGCGGCGATCTCCAAGTCCGGCAGAGTGGGCAGCGCTTCGGGCAACATCGAGAGCTGGAGCTGACGGGCCTCTTCGAGCTCTTCGGCCTGGCGTCGGTTTTCGGCTTCGAGCAGCTGACGCTGCACCTCGTCGCGACTGGCGCGGCGTTCCTGTTCGAGCTTGTGGGCCGAGAGCTCGCGCACCTGGCGCAATTGGGTCAACAGCTCGTGGTTGGTCTGCGCGAAGCGGCGCGACAGGTAGATCGACATCGTTAGGATAAGGGCGAGCACCGAGCCGAAAGGGATCAGGAAGACGGTGTAGATCGACTCCGGCAGCAGGCCGAGATTGGCCAGCAAGCTGATCGTGATGCCGGTGGCGAGGATCAGGATGCCGAGACCGACGATGCGGGCGCCTTCTTGATTACGCAGGTTGGCGGCGATCACGGCTCGCACCATCTCGACACTAGTCAGCAACAGAGCGAGGAGAATCCACGGTTGGGTGGCCTTGGGTATCCACCAGGCGGGGATCATCAAGGCGAGAGCGACGACCAGGACCCAGCGCAAGCGCTGGGCGGGCAGGGCGTAGATGCAGTAAACGAAACGCAGGGCCACGACGCACAGAACCAGCCAGCCGATGTTCATGCCGCGGTCGTAGAGGTGGAAGAACCGCGGATCGTCGGTGAAGTGGCTGTGGAAGAAGAGTGAGACCAGGAAAGCGACCGTGCCACTCAACAGGCCGAAGTAGAGGTTCTCCAGCGCTTCGCGGTAGAAGCCGTAGAACAGCAGATGCAGGAGCGCAAAGGCGGCGAAGAGGCCGGTGAAGAAGGCCTGGTAACCGCTCAGGCTACGGCCGTTCTCGCCGTAGCGGGTGACCTCGTGATTGGCCGTGCCGAGGATGACCCGAAAGCCAGCAATTTTGCCGACTCTCTCGTAGGCCAACGGGTCGAAGTTGGCGAAGCGGATGGCCAAGGTGTGCTCGTCGCGGTCGTCGAATTGGAACAGATAAGGCTGTCTCTGCAACTGCGGAACGAAGTCGTCCGGGCTCGGATCCACGCTTCCGATGTTGTAGAGGAGCTCGCCGTCGAGGTAGATCTCGGCAGCGCCGAACTGGTGCATGGTCAACGCGAGCGGGACCTGCCTCAGGCTAGGCGAGACACGGAAGCGCAGACGAAACCAGCCCAGGCCCTGCCAGGTCTCGGGGTGCTCGCCGCTCCTCAGTCGAGTGTCCGTGGTGGCCCAGTCTCCGTCGTCGACGCTGCGGGAGGCAAAGGCGGGATCGTCGTTGGGATGAAACTTCCACTCGGCGGGCAGCGTGATCTGGCCGAGCTCGGTGCTCAGGTCCTTGGCTGAGAGCTCGTACAAGGGCTCGCGCGGCGCGTAGGCTCCTGCCGTCGCCGCGACGAGCAGCGACAGCAGCAGACCGAGGCTCGTGGCACGAGTCGTCCTGGGCTTGGTGGCCTGACGTCCGCGATGACGGCGTCTGGAATGATGGTGATCGTCCATGGAGCGGGCTTCGGAGACGCGGCCTCCGGAGCGCTGAATCTACCTTATTCTCGGAAACCGGAAGGCAACGTGGGGCGAAGGCAAGAATGGGCGAGCATAGGAAGGATACGTGAAGGAAGGCAGCTGGGTTCGCCGGTGGAACCTACAGGTCCTCGGTTCCGTAATAAGGTAAAGCACGAGAGGATAACCACGATGAAACTTGCCAATCCCACCTTCGGAGCCCTCTGCCTGCTGACCGGAACCTGGCTGGCGACCGCGCCGGTCGCGTCTGCCTCGTCGGTCCTGGCGACCATCAAAGACCTCGAGCCCGGTGATCTCGAAGTCCGCGGCTTTGCCCTCAGCCGGGACCAGGAGATCCGGGTCGAAGCGCTCGGTCTCGACGACCGCCGGCGGGGTCACAAGTCGTTCCAGATCGCTACCGCTTGGATCCTCGATGCCGACAGCCGCGAAGTGGTTTGGGCGTTGAAGGACGCTAACTCCGGGCGCCGCCAGCGCGAGGTACGAGAGTACGAGTCGACTCTCAGGCTCGACGCTGGCACCTACGAAGCCTACTACGCGACCTTCCCGACACCACGCTACGAGGAAGGTGAGGGCTGGTGGCAGAGCGCTGCCCGCTCCGTCGCACGGGTGTTCGGTTGGAGCAGCGACGAAGACTACGAGGACGCGATCGGTGATCTACGGCTCGAGGTGCATGGCGACGGCAAGGCGGTCAGCCCCCGCGCACTGCAGAAGCTGCGCCACGAGCTGCGCGATGGGGCGGCCCTTGCGATGATGGCCGATGGCGACGATTTCTCAGCCACCCACGGCTTCGTGCTGAATGAGCCGACCGACTTCCTGGTCTATGCCCTGGGTGAGC
>JBCCGX010000300.1:0-9517 GCA_039029035.1 Acidobacteriota bacterium
GTTGAATGGCGTCGATTCGGTGCCCCTGGCGACGCCAGCGATCGGACAGCGCACCGGCAGCTGCCGCGGCTCGACACCCCGGAGCCCTGGACCCTCTATGCGGCCGCCGAAGAAGACCGATTGTTGCGCTTGCGGCGACCGCGTGGCGCCCCAGAGACCTTCTTCGTGCCTGCCGTCCCCCCCGAGAGCGTCGAATCGAGCATGGTCCCGTGGATCTTGCGGCCGAGATGGCCGGCCGCTGGCGGCGAGGTCTTCGGCTTTGTCGAGGTGGAGGATTTTCGGCCGGCGACCCTACGGCTCGACGACGGAGGGGCGGTGAAGGAGTTGATCCCGGACGCCTGGGGGCAGTTCGCGGCCTCCGGTCTACGGCCGGGCCGATTCCGTCTGCGAGCGGTTTTCCAGGGCGGCTGGAAACTGGACGGACCGTCGATCCGGGTCGAAGAGGGAGAGACCGCTGAGCTACTACCGTGGGCCCTGCCGCGCAACGGGGCCGTCGAGCTCGAGATCGAGCCCGGCCTGTGCGCCGACCTAGACGGGAGCCGAACCGTGGTCTTCGAGAGCAACCGGCGGCGCGGCGGCGCGCGGCGCCTGGAGCTCGAAACCGGCGCTTGCGCCCAGCGCATCGAGGGCCTGCCACCCGGCGAATGGACGATCTCCATCGACGACCCAGGTCCTCAGCCGAGGCAAGGTACCGTGCCAGGGGCGATGCGCCGGGCGCAGCCGCGTAAGCCGCCGGTCTCGGCCACCGTGGCCATCGAGGCCGGGGAAGTGTCGACAGCCACTCTCGAGCGTCCGGGCATCTTCCTCGAGGGGCGAGTGACCGCCAGCGGCCAAGGCCTGCCCGACCTCGAGCTTCGGTTGACCCACCCCCCTTCGACCGGCACCGCGTCGGAACCGGAGGACGAGGCTCTCGTAGGCGAAGTCGCTTCCACCGACAGTGAGGGTACCTATCGCATCCAGGCCGCAGCTCCGGGCCCGGCGGTGCTCAGGCTTTACTCGGAAGACGGCTTCCCCGTGATCAGCACCGACGTCGAGCTCTCGGTCGGCACCCAGCGACACGACTTCGACCTTGGCGAAGGCCGGATCCGCGTGCTCATCTCCTCTGCCGATGGCGAGCCCGAAGGACCGGTCACCCTCGAGGTCTGGCAAGCGGGGACGCGACGCCTGCTGCGCACCGGTCCGCTCGAACCGGACCAGGAGGAGACGCTGGTCTACGGCCTGGAGCTCGGTCACTACGAGCTCTCCGCCTTCACCGAGCAAGGGCTGGCGACGCCCGAGCGACCTCAGGTCGAGCTGACCAAGAGCCGGCCCAGTGACGATGTCGAGCTGGTGCTCGAGAAGCAACGGGCGGTGGCCACCGTGCTGGATGCGAGCGGACGTCCCGTGCCCGGTCTGCTGGTGGCCATCGACCAGCGCCAACTGGCGGAGACCGGCGAGCATCCGGGGGAGTACTCCCTGCTCGGAGCCAGTGCGGGCAGCGAACTGCGGGTCGTCCCGCCGCTCGGCTACCTGCCGGTCTGTCGCATGCTCGAACGAATCGAGCCGGTGGATGTTACTTTGCGTCCCGCCGGCGCCCACGCTCTGCTCATCCCACCCGCCGGCCCGTTGCCGCCGGCCGGTACATTCCTCGGCGCGCTCGAGAACCTGCCCGGCAGCAACTGCGCCATGCCGGTGTCCCTGCTCTGGCAACCGGTGGAAGACGCCACCGGCCGCCAACTGGTGCGCCTCGACGGCCTGACCCAAGGCACGTTCTTGTTCCGCAACATGGACGGCGTGGTGCTCGTTCAAGTGCCTGGCCCACCGGTGCCCATGCCCGGCGTCGAATGAACCGACCCTTTGGCACATTCGCTCCCTGTGCAGCTCCGGCGGAGTGAATCATTCACCAAGCTAATCCTCGAGCAACGGGAGCTTCTTTCGGTGACCCTCGGTGCGCACTTTCAGCAGCAGCTCAGCGTTCGATAGCGCGTCCGATTCGATGCCCAACGGATCGCCAGTGCGCTCTTCTGAGAGCCCCGGGCAGAAGCTGATGCAGTGCCCCACTGCGCCCAACGACTCCCGTTTCTGCCGTGCAGCGATCGTCAGCGTGCGGATCTCCTCGAGAGCGGAAGAACCCTGCCAGATGTCGAGAAGAGACCGCTCGTGCAGGTTGCCGAGCGACCGCCGCCATTGCACGCACGGGTAGACATTGCCATGCGGGTCGATTGCGATGCCAGAGGAACCCGCTCCGCAATTCTTGTCGGTGGTTGGCGCGGGCTGGCAGCCAGCCGCCAGTGCTCCTGCTTCATCCGGACACCTTTGATCGAGTACTCGGTAGAGCCGCAGGACTCCCTTCCGCGAAGGTGCAATGGAAAGTGGAGCACGATCACCATCGTCCCGCGGAGTCACGGTGGGGCTAAAGGCCAAGGAAAGACCCAGGCGGTCGGCGAGTGCGAACATCGGCTCGATCTCATGCTCGTTCCAGGCCGTCAGGGTCGCATTCAGCTTTAGCCGAAGCCCGAGAGACATGGCCTCCTCGATATTGCCGAGCAGCCGCTCGAAGCTCGATTTGATCCGCGTTTGCCGATCGTGGGTGGCACTGCAGCTACCGTGAAGACTGAGCTCGATTAGGAACGGATCCACCTCGTCACGGAGGCGGCGGGCTATCCGGCCGCCAAGAACGTGTCCATTGGATTTCAGTCGGACCACAAAACCGAGCTCACGGGCCCGCGCGCCAAGGGCGAAGAAATGCGGGTGCGCCAAGGGTTCGCCGCCGGTGAGGGTCAAATGCAGCACCTGTAACTCCGCCAGGTCGTCGAGCAGAGCCTCTAATTGTTCATTCGTGAGCGGCAGGCCGTCCAAGCCGCGATCGTTGTAACAGTAGAAACAATCGAGATTGCAGTGGTAGGTCAGCTCGACCAATGCTGACATCAGAATATTGTCCCGCCAGGCCCGCGAAACGACGTCTTTATAGCCCATCTTCGGTTTCCTGCGGTACCGGCGAACGCTCCTCGAGTACGTTGGCCTCGAGCAGCTCAGTGACGAAGTGTGCGACATCAGTGTCTACCTGCTGGAGGTCGACGTCGAATTGACGGCAGAGGCGTTCGGTAGCAGTCCTGATCGAAGCACCACCTGCCAGGAGCTCCAAGACTAGGGTGCCGACCCCGTTCAAAACGATGATCTCGCGGGCCTCCAAAAGCACGACGACGCCCTCACCGCCGACGCGGCGGAAACGGACCTCGCCCCGGACCCCCAGAGTCCGTTCGGCAGCCATCGTCATGAACTCGGCTCCGCGTCGAGAAGGTCCCAAACACGACCGTCGAGACGGAAGCTCAGACCGGCTCGCGGTACGTTGTCGAGCAGTCGGTCGAGAAGCTTCATCAGGTCCCCCACTCGATGAGGGTCATGATTGAGGAACGGCGAGCAACCCAACACCGAAGCGAACGCGGTCGCCAGTGAGATCGGCTCTAGTGCGTCCGAGTCTTTCCGTTGCAGACAATAGAGGCCCGCGAGCGGATAGGTGCCTCGAGCCGTGCATCCTGCCGTGCCTAGGTCGCCGGTAAACGGCAAGCCGGTTACGTGCGGCCGACCGTCGTGCGAATGTATCGCGTTGAGGTCATCGCTGAGGACCTCGAGTCCACGGTGAAGGGCCAGCCGCGCCAGAGAAGACTTCCCGGCGCCGGACTGTCCGACGAAGAGCCGCGCCTTGCCCGCCCAAACGACACCAGCACTGTGCAAGAGAACGCCACCCCGTGCGAGAGAGCAGTAGGCGACGAGAGTGCGCAACAGATTGGCCACGATGCTGAGAAAACCATGACCGGGATCGGCTATCCACAACGAGGCCACGAGGCGGGTCGATGTAAGGTCGACGATCGCCGCGAAGCGAAAGCCAGCAAGGCATAGGCGGCACCGAGAGTGCTCCAGGTCAAAGGCATAGGTTCGCCGATCCGACGCCAACGGCAGAAAAGCATCGCGTGGAGCGCGGAATAGCTGAATCTCGACCTCACCGGCACCTGTGGCCGGCGGGTCACCGTAGCGAGTCGTGAGGAGTTGCCGCTGCGCCGAGTCGAGACCCGTAAAAGCGTAACCCAAGCCGGCCACTCGAGCGATGATCTTCTTCGCTCCCCAGGTGCGACGCGGCCAACCGGCGGCGAAGTCTCGAGGGGAGGTCAGGAATCGGCCGCCGAAAGCTCTGGATCGAAACTGGGGTGGTGCGACCGGACCTGGTGAAGCTACCGACGCCAGTTTCACGAGAAGGCTACCGTGCAGACCGCTGTACTTTTGCCTACCGGAATTGCCGAACAGTCCGCGGCGACCGCTTCCAAGGGCTCGCGAGAGAGAATCTTCGGCGGTTCGTATAGGTTTTCAGCAAATTCTTCTTTGTTACTATCGGCTCGGTCCTCTAGCGTGAGGGAACGCGACTTACTTTTCTGAACCTGATTCATTGCCACCCCTGTGAATAGACTGGAAGTCTTCCAGTACAACAGACTGCCATTGCCGGCCTGGTGTTACTAATCCACGATATTATCGTAGATAATCTTCATAGTGCGCAGCGCCAACGCGAGTAGCGCTGAATTGACCCTCGGGAGAACAAGATGCGTCACAGAGATTATCTTTGTCGAATAATCATAGGCTGGGTTGTGATCTGGCTCTGGCCATTGGCCACTTTTGCAACAAATCTAGAAGTCGGCTCGGTAGCCACAACTAGCACTTTTGGCGGTAGCTACACTCGCGTCTGCTTGCAGGCGACATTCACCGCCACGCCTCTGATCTTCACCGTTCCGACATCAGCGGGCGGAGACCCCTGCGCGGTGCGAATACGCGACGTGACGACGATCCCGACCGGTCCCTGCACAGGTGCCTCGTTTCTCGCCTCGTGTGCCGAGCCACCGGGCGAGGATGGGCCGCATGTTTCGATCGATATGCATTTCATCGCCATCACTCCCGGGGCGCGACTGCTCGCCAACACCGACGGCACTACGACCCTGGTCGAGGCTGGGACCACAACCACTCAGACTCAGCAGCACAACTGTCCGGTCGCCTCCGGTTGCGGTACCGAAGGCTGGGACTCCGTCGCGTTCAGCACGACTTTTCCCAACGCCCCGGCGGTCCTCGCACAGATTCAATCGGTGGCAAACGAGACCTCGATCGTCGATCCGACGGCCGTCAACCCACCGCCATCGATTACATGGCTCACCAGCGCCGTGCAGAGCGTCAGCACGACCGGCTTCGAGCTTGCTCTCGAGCGTAGCGAGGCCGACGTTGGTGCGATTTCCAGCGACGAGACGATAGCCTGGCTAGCGATCGAACAAACCGGTGGCTGCCGTAGCCTCGATCTGGGCGGTGGTGCCAGTGTGATGTTCGAGGCCGCCGCCACCCCGACCCAGATCGATGGCTGGGACGATGGCTGCAACGCTGTACCCGAAGGCTACGCCTTCGATTGCGCGTTTTCCAGCAGCCCACTGGTGGTCGCCACCAAGAGGACCCACAATGGCGGCGATGGCGGCTGGCTGCGCCGTTGCTTGCTCGATTCCAACCAAGTGGTTTTCACTGTTGACGAAGACCAAACCCAGGACGGCGAGCGCAGCCACATCGACGAAGCCGCTAGCATCGTCGCTTTCGCCAACGACTTCGTGTGCTTCGCCGCGACCCAGGCATTGGTCGCTTCTTTGCACGCTTTCCAAGCGCCTGTAGGAGTGGAGGTGGAGTGGAACACCGCCGCCGAAGCATCGACCCTGGCCTTCGTGCTCGAACGCTTCGATTCGCGGACCGATACTTTCTTACCGGTCAGAGAGCCGGTGCTCGCTCTTCTCGATAGGCCTCAAGGTGGCATTTATCGAGTCGCTGACCCCGGCGCGGCTCAGACCGGCAACCTGATCTACCGGTTGATAGAGCTCGAACCGAGCGGAACACGGCGATACCACGGACCGTTTACGGTCGAAGTCGAGAGCTCGGGAGGATCCAGGCTCGAGGACAAGACCTTCATGCGTCATGCCCACCAGCAGGAGCACAACGGCAGCGCGTCTCTGCCGACGAAAGACGGAGCCTCGGGCAGCGCCGGAGCGGAAGGTGTCGAGGCGGCGAAGATCGCTGTGCGATCCGCCGGGCTGGTTCGTGTGACCACAGCAGACATCGCCAACGCGCTGGGTCTCTCTCTGGCGGAAACCGCCCGACGCATCGAATTGCACAGGTTTGCCCTGAGTCAGGGCGGTGGGCCTGTCGCCTGGCGCTCGACAGTCGACGGGCAGGCCATCGAGTTCTACGGACAGAGCATCGACAGCCCGTACACACGGGACAACATCTATCGCTTGAGGCCGGGAGCCGGACTGCGCATGAGGCTCAGGTCGACGGGCTCTTCCACGGCAATCACTCAATCGTTCACCGAGACGCTGCACATTGAGCAGGACGCACGGCCGGTGACACTCCTACCACTCGACCCGGAAGGGGACACTTGGTTCTGGGACTTTGTGCAAGCCGGTCAAGCGGCAAAGGACTTCTCTTTCGAGGCGCCGGGAGTCTCGGATACCGAGGGGACTGCCACTCTAACGCTGCACCTGCAGGGCGGCTCTGAATCGTCTCACGAGCTCGAAGTCGAGCTCAACGGCTTCTTGGTCAGCCTGCCCGGGGAAGTCGTTGTCGAAAGTGTCCGAGCCGCCTCGGTTCCTCTCACTTTTTCACAATCGTTGTTGGTCGACGGTCCCAACCTCCTGACGATTCGAGGCATCGCTGGCGATCTGGTCTTCATCGACTCCTTCGAAGTGGTGTACCAACGCCTGTACCGAGCCGAATCCAACCGCCTTCTGCACCGAGTCGAAGAACCCAGCAGGGTCACTGTTACCGGCTTTCAGGCGGCCGGCATCCGGGTCTTCGATCTGACGAACCCACATCGCCCCAGGTTGCTGACCGGCACCTCAGAGACCTTCGATCCTGCGAACGGCTACCAGGTGAGCTACTCGTCACGAGGGCGCGACAGAACCTACTTGGCGATCGGTCCTGAAGGCCACGTCCCGGCAGAGGCCGTCGTCCCCGATCGCGATTCGAACCTGCTCTCATCGACCCATGCCGCCTCCTACCTGGTGATTACCACCGCTGCGCTGGAAGACGCAGCAGCGGAGCTGGTGGAGCTGCGGCTTGCGCAGGGCCTGAGCGCCATGGTCGTCGATATCGAGGATATCTATGACGAGCTGAATCATGGCATCGCCGACCCCCATGCCATCCGCGACCTGCTGGCGTGGGCTGCCGAGCATTGGCTCGAACCGCCAGTCTACGTCGCCCTCGCCGGCGCTGGCACCTACGACTTCCGCGACTTGCTGGGCCTAGGCGGCAACTTGATCCCTCCGCTTCTGGCCCGGTCGTCGTTCAGTATCTTTGCCACGGACACCCCTCTCGCCGACCTCGACGGTGACGGAACCGCAGACTTCGCGGTGGGGCGGATCCCGGTCACCACTGCGGCGGAGCTGACCACTTATGCCGAAAAGGTCGCGGCCTACGAGTCATTTGCCGGACAGGATGACCTCAACGCGGAGGTGGTGCTATTGGCCGATGATCCGGACGCCGGCGGCCGATTCCCAGAAGACAGCGATACCTTGGCCGCGCAGCTCGACCCCGGCGTTCCTCGCCAAGCGATCTATCTATCGAGAACCTCTCTCCCAGAGGCTCGCCAACAGCTGTTCGACGCTTTTGCGAGGGACCCGTTCATGGTCAATTACTACGGTCATGGCGGCGTCGACCGAATGGCCTCCGAAGGACTGATCACCAATGCCGACGTATCCGCTCTCGGGGGTTCGGGCCGCACCATCGTGTCAGCGGTGAGCTGTCATATCGGACTCTTCGCCATCCCTGGTTTTGATTCTCTCGGTGAGCACCTCGTCCGCCAGCCGGCTGGCGGTGCGATCGCCGTCGTCGCCCCCGTCTGGCTTTCTCATCACGGCCAAGCCCAAGAGCTGGGTACGGAACTCTTCAACCAACTCCTACCCACCGTCCCCATCACCGAAGATGAAGGCGCGATGACTCTGGGTGACGCGTTTCAAAGCGCCATCGAGGGTTTCGCCGCCGCCGGTGCCTCGCCGCCACTGGTGCGGACGTACAACTTGCTGGGAGACCCGGCTCTCCGGCTCCCAAGGTAACCTCGAGAATGGAAGGCAGGCTTCGTGGAGCTCCGACCCCATTGCCATTTCGCCTTCGACGAGGGAACGTCCGTGGTGGCGGTAACCGCGCCCCACGCCCGACCCTGCCGAACGTCTACTCCGTGTGCAGTTCCGGCGGTGTGAAGCCTTCGGCGGCCAACTGCCACGCCCCGGCGGCGTTCCGCTGCCACACCGCGAGAAAGTGGCCTTCGCCGGAACGGCGATCTTCGCCGTCTCCGAATGAGGCAGCGTAGCTGCCCAGGGTATAGGCGAGCTCGCCCGACGCCGCACGCTCGGTGTGCTCCGGGCGCCAGTCGATCTCGATCCGGTCGCCGATCCGGTCGGCCAGCTCAGGCCAGGCGGTCATCAGCCCCGACCGTGGATCCCGGGCGGCGCCTAGCTCGGCGTGGACCACCAACGCTGTCGATGCCCGCAGGTGCCAATCGCCCTCACCGCGGCGCGACCAGACGTTCAGGTAGTGGCCTCCGGTCACGGTCGGCGCAGGCTCCACCGGGTGCTGAAAACGCGTCTCCACCGTGCCGATGGCAAATCCAAGATCGCCGGACTCAGCGACGCTGGCTTGTAGCAGGCCGGCCTTGAAACTGAAATCGTATTTGCCCTCCCACAGCGGAGCCCAGCCGTCGAGAAACGCCTGGCGACCGCGGTGGAGTTGGTCGGCGAAGAAGACGGCGTCCTCCGCCAGCAGCTTCTCGACCACTCCCCGATCCCTGGCCGCCGCTGCCTGATTGAACGCTTCGTCACTGGATCGCAGCACTTCGGTGGGGGAGGGCTCGGGAGCCGACGCCGCGGCGATGCCGACCAGCAAGACCAAGGCCGAGGCCATCGCCACAGCGACGGTAGAGGCGAGGGGCGAAGGTCGAACGATGCGACAAGCTTTCGGTGCCGGTGCTCGGGACTTCGAGGGCATGGATGCGACTCCTAGGTTTCAGCGGAACCTCGAGGCTTACCAAGACATTCTACAACCGGGGTCTTCAGGACGCTCTTGCGGCTTCGACCAACCTGTCGCCGGCGCGTCTTGCTCCAGCGATGTTCCGCGACACGGGTCCCAGCTCGAGCTCGGCGAGAGGGCCCGAAACGTAGACGCGCGGATGCCAGCGCAGCGCGGAATCCACGATCGGGTAGCCGCAACGCGCACACGGCAGCGAGGCCGATTCGATCAACCCATCGACCATCGATCCGCCAGGGCGGGGCGAGGCGAATCCGGTCGCCAGCAGAACGCGCTCCGCTGCCACCTCTGTCCGGGTGTCGATCTCCAGCAGGAGGCGATCACGGCGTGCATCGAACCCTTGGACCTTGCCCTCGTGCCAGAGCAGCTGTCCTTCGTCGATGGCCCGGCTGAGCGCCCGCCGGACGTCGGGGGGAACCGAGCCCTTGTGGCGCGCCTCAGCGATCAA
>JBCCGX010000301.1:0-9499 GCA_039029035.1 Acidobacteriota bacterium
GTCGAGGACGGTCTCCGAAAGCTTTTCGGCGCTCGAAAACGTGTCGAGGACGGTCTTCGTTATCTTGTCTTGCAGCAGATTTGTCGCATTGTGACGCCTCGATGCAGTGGATCGAAGCGAGACCAGCGGGCACGCTGTTCCAGCGAGGCGCTCGCCGTCGATCACCTCGCCTCAGCGTCGTCCCGACAGCCCGTAGGCGCCCGGTTCAGGCACGCTACATCTGGAAGCGCTACTCCGTCGCCGATGCCTCGGCCAGGGCACGATCGAAGGCGGCGATCGTGTGGTCGAGCTCTTTCTTGCCGTGGGCGGCGGAGATGAAGAGCGTCTCGTAGGGCGACGGCGGCAAATGGACGCCTTCGTCGAGCAGGTGGTGGAAGACACGCGAGAAAAGCTCGTGATCTGAAGCGTCGACGTCTTCCAACTGCTCGACCGGCCGATCGATGAAGAAGAAGCCGACCATCGAACCCTGGCGCTGCACGCGGAGCGGGATGTCGTGATTCGACGCGGCCTCGAGCAAGCCGTCCTCGAGGAGGCCGGCGGCGGTCTCCAGGTGCTCGTAGACTTCCGGCCGGCTCTCCAACAGGCGCAGGGCCGTGGTGCCGGCAGCGACGGCCAGGGGATTGCCCGACAGGGTGCCGGCCTGGTAGACCGGCCCGGCTGGGGCGACCTGGCCCATCAGCTCGCGACGACCGCCGTAGGCGCCCACCGGTAAGCCACCGCCGATCACCTTGCCGAGGGTGGTGAGGTCGGGCTCGATGCGAGTGAGGGTCTGGACGCCGCCCCAGGCGACGCGGAAGCCGGTCATCACCTCGTCGAAAATGAGCAACGCGCCGTGCCTGCGGGTGATCTCCCGCAGGCCTTCGAGGTAGCCGGCGACAGGCGGTACCAGGCCCATGTTGCCGGCCACCGGTTCGACGATCACTGCCGCGATCTCCGCCGCGTATTGACCGAAGAGGTCACTGATCGCGCCGAGGTCGTTGTAGGGCGCCACCAGGGTGTCGGCCGTCACCGGCTCGGGCACGCCGGGGGAGGAGGGAACGCCGATCGTCGCTGCGCCAGAGCCAGCGGCAACGAGGAAGGCGTCGGCATGACCGTGGTAGCAGCCAGCAAGCTTGATCACTTTGTTGCGCTCGGTGGCGGCGCGCGCCAGGCGCAGAGCCGACATGGTCGCCTCGGTGCCGGAGTTGACGAAACGCACCATGTCCATCGCCGGGAAGGCGGAGCACACCAGTTCGGCGAGATCAACCTCGGCCGCGGTCGGTGCGCCGAAGGTGGTGCTGCGATCGGCGGCCTCGGTGATCGCCTCCACTACCTCGGGCGGTCGGTGGCCGAAGATCAGCGGACCGTAGGAGCCGATGTAATCGATGTAGCGCTTGCCGTCCTCCGCCTCCAGATAGGCACCGTCGGCGGAACGGACGAAGACCGGTTCGCCACCGACGCCACGAAAGGCACGCACCGGCGAGTTGACACCCCCCGGCAAGACGCGCTGGGCGCGGGCAAAGAGGCTCATAGCGGCCAACCTCGATGGTCGAGACGCTCTGGGGTCGGGGCGAAGCTGCTCATTCCGTCCATCCCTCTCTGAGTAGGCGCGCTGCGTCGAGCGCGCCGTAGGTGATCACCAGGTCGGCCCCGGCGCGGCGGATCGCGGTCAGCGACTCCATCAGCACGCGCTCGTAGTCCAGCCACCCGTTGGCGGCGGCGGCGTGGAGCATCGAGTACTCGCCACTCACTTGATACGCCACCAGGGGCAGATCGAAGCGGCGGCGCACGTCGTGCACCACGTCGAGATAGGGCATGGCGGGCTTGACCATCAGCATGTCGGCGCCTTCGGCCACGTCGAGCTCGACTTCGCGCAGCGCCTCGCGACCGTTGGCTGGGTCCATCTGGTAGGCCCGCCGGTCGCCGAAGGCCGGCGTCGAGTCGGCGGCGTCGCGAAACGGCCCGTAGAAGGCACTGGCGAATTTGGCCGCGTAGGAGAGGATCGGCGTGTCGGTAAAGCCGGTCTCGTCGAGGGCAGCGCGGATCCGTCCGACGCGTCCGTCCATCATATCCGACGGTGCGATGATGTCGGCCCCGGCGCGGGCCAGCGAGATCGCTTGGCGGGCCAGGTTGTCGAGCGTCTCGTCGTTGGCTACTTCGTCACCGTGCAGCACGCCGCAGTGGCCGTGGTCGGTGTATTCACAGAAACAGACGTCGACGATCAGGACGAGGTCGGGCACCTCGGCCTTGATCGCGCGCAGCGCTCGTTGGACGATGCCGTCGTCCGACCAGGCGCAGCTGCCGATGGCGTCCTTGGACTCGGGCAGGCCGAACAGCAAGACGGCCGGTACGCCGGCAAGGGCGACCTCGGTACACACCGGCACCACCTGATCGACCGAGTGCTGGTGGACACCGGGCATCGACCCCACGGGGCGCGCCACGCCGTCCCCGGGACAGACGAAGAGCGGATAAATGAAATCCGCTGCGGCGAGTCGTGTCTCGCGCACCATGCGGCGTAAAAGCGCCGTGCGGCGCAGCCGGCGAAGTCGGGTTTGCGGGAAAGCCATGAGGGGAGATGGTGCCGGAGGAGGGAGTCGAACCCACACGCCCTTGCGGACAACGGATTTTGAATCCGTCGCGTCTACCGTTCCGCCACTCCGGCATCCGGGAATCGGGCGGCCGTCATCGTAGGATCAATCCCCATCGGGTGTCAACTCGGGCGGCCTTCCGAGGCTATTCCGAGCCTATAGAGACTTGCTTTTAAACCTATGACAGGGTATAATTTATGAGGTTGGGCCATCTATGGCTCCCGTCACATGCACTTATTCACCCGATCCATCACAGATCTCTCACGAACGGTCCGGTTCGACGGACGTTTGGGGGGAGAGTATCGACTCGAGCTGCAAGTCCAGACGCTGGAAGACTTTGCTCAGCGGTCCCCGACGCGTGCTCGAAGAAGGGGGTAGCGAGCGTGACATTCGAAGTCGGCCAAAAGGTCGTATACCCAAACCATGGAGTCAGCGTCGTGGAGGAAATCTCCTCGGCCAAATTCGACGACACCGAGACGATACTGTACCACCTGAGGCTCCTGTCGAATAACTCCAAGGTGATGGTACCGAAGGACAATCTGGAGCTCGTCGGCCTACGCCCACTGGGCGACAAGGCGCTGATCCAGTCTCTCTTCGACAATCTCGAAGACGGCAATATCGACACCTACAAAGACTGGAAGGGGCGCTACAAGCAGAACCTCGACAAGATGAAGACCGGCCAGCTCGAAGAGGTTGCTGGCGTGCTCAAGAATCTGTGCCTCGTCAGCCAGAAGAAGAGCCTCTCCTTCCGCGAGAAGAAAATGTACGAGCGGGCCAAGTACTTCATCGTCAGCGAGGTCGCGCACGTGAAATCGATCGACGAGCCGGCAGCAGAGAAGCTGGTCGACGATTCACTCGCCGCTAGTCTGGAAAAGCTGGCGAACAAGAAGAAGGACAAGCGCGACAAGGAAGCGGCCGAGGAAGTCAAAGCCGAAGGCAACGAGGAGCTGGAGACCGAAGGCGTCGAGGCCGTCGCCAGCTGACGTCAACTTCGGACGCTGCCTGAGCCGCTCCCTGGCCGGGAGCGGCTTTTTTCTGGCTGAGGTCAGAGGAGAAACCGATTGAATCGCGACAACGTTCTCTTTCTCGTCATCGGCGCCTTGACCGGATTCATCCTCGGCTACGTGATGCACGAGGTCATGGCAGCACGCCAGCCACCGCCGCGCCACGCTGGGACTGGACCGGCAGGCCAAGCGCAACCCGGCGCCGGACCGGGCGCCGGACAGGCTGCCGGGCCGCAAGGCGCGGCTGCCGGGCCGCAGGCAGCCATGGAAAGTGTCCAGCGCCTGCGAGCCTACGTCGAGCAGAACCCGGACGATGCCGCGGCGACTTTGCAGCTCGCCAACCTCAACTACGACATCAGCAACTGGAGCCGGGCGGCGGAGCTCTACGAACGCTACCTGAAGCTCGTGCCCGACAGTGTCGAGGTCATGGCTGACCTGGGCGCGGCCTACCGTTTCCTCGGTCGGCCTCAGGATGCGCTGGCGCAATTCGCCGCGGTGCGCGAGGTGGCGCCCGACTATTGGCAAGCGCGCTTCAACGAAGTCCTGGTGCTGACGCTCGATCTCGAAGATCTGCCGGCGGCAGAAGCCGCGATGCAGGAGCTACTCGGGCTGCAGCCGGACAATCCAGACGTCCTGCGCCTCGCGGCTGAGGTCGAGAAGCGGGCCGCAGGCGGCTGAGAATGACCCGGCTGATCCTGCTGGTGGGGGTAGCCTTGCTCCTTGCCCACTGGCTCAACCAGGGCCTCGCCCGTCTGCTCGGGCCACCGAAGCAGCCGCCGGTCGCCAAATCGGGGCGCCGCGGCCCGTTGGCGCGTCAGCCGAAGCGCCATGGGGGACGGCTGGTGGCTTGTGCCCGCTGCGGTGTCCACGTCGCTGCTGCACGAGCCCATTCCGCTGGCGGGCGGCAATATTGCTCCGTTGCCTGTGGCGAAGCTGGCGAGCGCCAAGCACCCGAGAGCCCTTCCTGAGCCGGCGGTCGCGCCGTGACGCAAGCCGAGCTCGACTTGGACCGGCCGACGCAGCGCGACCTCTTTGCCGAGGTGGCGGTGCCGGCGCCGCTTGACGCGCTGACCTACAGCGTGCCGGCTGCCCTGTCGGGCGTCGCCCCCGGCTCGCGGGTCAAGGTCCCGCTGGGCCAGCGCACCTTGGTCGGGGTCGTCTTGGCTCTACGGGACGAGCCGCCGGAGGGCTTTGCCACCCGCGACCTCTTGGAAGCGCTCGATGTCGAGCCGGTGCTCGACCACGAAATGCTCGATCTGGCCCGCTTCGTCGCCAACTACTACATGGCACCCATCGGCGAAGCGGTGCGGGCGATGATCCCGGGGGATCTCCCACCGTGGGGCAATCGGCGCGTGTCGCTGACCGACGCCGGCGCCATCGCGCCGCCGAAGAGTCCGCCGGAGGCTCGCCTGGTGGAGATCCTGCTGGCACAACCGCGGGCGCGCCTGGCCGAGATTCAGAAACAGTTCGAGTTCCCAGATCTTGCCGGGCTCATCAGTCGCTTGCAGAAACGCGGCCGGGTCTCAGTCGAAGAGCCGGACCGGCGCGGGACGCGCTATGTCAAAGCGGTCGAGCTGCGGCCGGGTGAGCTGGAAGACCAGCTGGCGGCCTGTGGCCGCTCGCCCCTGGGCCGCGCGGTGGTCGAGTACCTGCGCGCCCTCGGTCGACCGGCGACCCTGCGGGAGATCACTTCGGCAGTGGACTGCGGGGTCGGCGTCGTCCGTCGACTGACCTCCCTCGGCCTGCTGCGCGAGTTCACCCAGCCCGAGCGACTCAGCTTGGCTCGCCATCGCCTGGGCGAGGGCCAGCAAGACGCGCCGCTGATCTTGCGGCCGGATCAACAACAGGCTGTCGATTGCCTGGTGGAGGGTCTGCAGAGCGCGCGCTACACGCCTTTCCTGCTCCGCGGTGTCACCGGCTCGGGCAAAACCGAGGTCTATCTGCGGGCGGCCGACGAATGCCTTCGGCTCGGGCGCTCGGTGATCCTGATGGTGCCCGAGATCGCTCTCGTGCCGGCTCTCGCCTCGGCCTGTCGGCGACGCTTCGGCTCGAAGCTGGCGATCTTGCATTCGAACCTCGGCGCCAGCGAGCGCCAGCAGGAGTGGGAGCGCTTGCGACGTGGGGAGGCGCGGGTCGTCCTCGGCCCACGCTCGGCACTGCTGTCGCCGATTGACGCTCCGGGCTTGATCGTCATCGACGAAGAGCACGAGAGCAGCTACAAACAAGACAAGGTCCCGCGCTATAACGGCCGCGACTTGGCCCTGGTTCGGGCCCGCAACCACAACGCCACCGTGCTCTTGGTGTCGGCCACCCCGAGTCTCGAAAGCCGCCACAACCGCGAGCTCGGCAAGCTGGGCGGCCTGGAGCTGACCCAACGGGTCGGCCATGGCCAGTTACCTGAGGGCATTCTGGTCGATCTGCGGCAAGAGAAGGTCCGGTTGCGGCCCGGCGAGGTGCACTTCTCGGAGCGGCTGAAGGACGAGATCAGGGAGGCCATCACTGGTGGTGACCAGGTGATCCTGCTGCGCAATCGGCGGGGCTACTCGCCAGTGCTGCTGTGCCGCGCCTGCGGTGAGAACTTCTTGTGCGAAGACTGCGGCCTGCCCTTGACCTACCATCGACGGGAAGGGCGCTTGATCTGCCACTACTGTGACCACAATCAACCGGTACCGACGATCTGCCCGGAGTGCAGCCAGGCCGCCCTCGAGCCGATCGGCGCCGGCACCGAAAGGGTCGAAGAGCAGTTCCGTGAGCTCTTCCCAGAAGTTTCGGTCGACGTGCTCGATGCCGATGCAACCCGTCGTGCCGGCGGCGCGGCAGCGGTTCTCGAGCGTTTCTCGAACGGCCACACCCAAGTGCTGATCGGCACCCAGATGGTCGCCAAGGGGCACCATTTCCCCCGCGTCTCGCTGGCCGCGGTGCTCTTCGCCGACACTTATCTCGCGTTTCCCGATTTCCGTGCCGTCGAGCGAACCTACGCCATGCTGACCCAGTTGGCCGGTCGCGCCGGCCGCGGCGAGCAGCCCGGCAAAGTCGTGATCCAGACCTACCATCCGCACCACTACGCGATCCGTGCCGCGCTGGAGAACGACGACGCCCTCTTCGTCGGCGAGGAGATGCGCTTCCGACGAGCCTTCCACTATCCGCCCTTCTCGCGCATGATCCAGCTCCTGGCCCAACACAAGCAGCGCCAGCGGGTCGAGACCGGCCTCCGCGAGACGGCGCGCCACCTGCTGGCGCACCCCCTGGCGGCAGACATCAGGATCACCGGGCCGGCGCTGGCACCGCTCGAGCGCCTGCGCGGCAAGTGGCGATTCCAGCTCCTGCTGCGGGGCTCGTCCGGCACCCGCCTGAGGCGCCTGGTGAGCGAGGTCTTGACCCAGCATCCCAACCAGGATCTCACGGTCGACGTGGACCCCTACGATCTGATGTAGCTCCTTTCGGAGCCAAGGAACCAGTTCCTCCGAGACAAAAACGACCGATTCAGGCCTTTAGCGAGACCTCGATTGACGGTCACCCTGCCCTCTGCTAGCTTCCGCGCCCATGGCCCGTACTATTGAATTCGAGGAGCCGCTGGTCGAGCTGCGACGCCGCATCGAGGAGCTCGAGGGTTATCCCGAGGGCAGCGGTCACGAGAGCGAGCTGCAGCAATTGCGCAGTGCGCTGGACAAGAAGACGCGCGAGATCTTCAGCCAGCTGACGCCTTGGCAGAAGACCCTCGTCGCACGCCACTTCGATCGCCCCTACACTCTCGATTACATCGAGCACCTGATGCACGACTGGGTCGAGGTCCACGGTGACCGGAGCTTCGCCGACGATCCTGCCATCGTCTGCGGCTTCGCCTCCTTCCGCGGCCGCTCGGTGGCGGTGGTCGGCCACCAGAAGGGGCGAGGCACCAAGGAGCGGATCTCACGTAACTTCGGCCAGCCACGGCCCGAGGGGTACCGCAAGGCCCTACGCATGTTCAAGCTGGCTGAGAAGTTCAGCCTGCCGGTCATCACGCTGATCGACACCCCCGGCGCCTATCCCGGCATCGGGGCCGAGGAGCGCGGCCAGGCCGAGGCGATCGCGCGCAATTTGATCGAGATGGCTGATCTCTCTGTGCCGATCATCGCAACGGTCACCGGCGAAGGCGGCAGCGGCGGCGCCCTGGCGCTCGGCATCGGCAACCAGGTCTTCATGCTGGAGTACTCGATCTACTCGGTCATCTCGCCGGAAGGTTGCGCGGCGATCCTGTGGAAGGATCAAGATCGCAAAGCCGACGCTGCTCGCGCTCTGAGCTTGACCGCGACGGACCTGGAACGTCTGGGGGTGATCGATGGCATCATTCCCGAGCCCCCCGGCGGCGCGCACACCGACCCGGCGACCGCTTGCCGCCTGGTGGGTGACGTGATCGAAGAGGCTCTGGCCGAGGCGACCGACTCGAGCCCAGCCGAGTTGATCCAGCAGCGCTATGACAAGTTCCGCGCACTCGGTGCGGTGACGGAGAGGGGCTAGCCTGAGCGCTGTCGAGTGGCGCCCGGCGGCTCTGCCGGCGTCCACCGAAAAGCTCGAGCAGAATGGCTACAGCCCCTGGGTGGCTCGCCTGCTGGCGCGCCGTGGCATCACCGACTCCAGCGCCGCGGAGGCTTTCTTCAACCCCACCCTCGAACAGCTGCACGATCCCGGCCAGCTGTGCAACCTGGAGGCGGCGGTCGAACGCCTGGTCGCGGCCCGGCAGGCCGGCGAGAGTGTGGCACTGGTCGGCGACTACGATGTCGACGGCGTGTCCGGTGCGGCGATCCTGGTGGCCGTGCTGCAAGCTTGTGGCATCGAGGTGCACCCGATCCTGCCGCACCGCATGGTCGATGGCTACGGCTTCCAGCCCAGCCATGTCGAGCAGGCCAAAGACCTTGGCGCGCGAATCGTGCTGACAGTCGATTGTGGCACCAACTCGTTGGCCGCCGCGGAGGCCGCGATCGCGGCCGGCATCGATGTCCTGGTCACCGACCACCATCTGCCGGACGAGCCCCTGCCACCCGAGGTGCTCCTGGTCAATCCGCATCAGCCGGCTTGCTCTTACCCCTTTACCGAGCTTTCGGGTGCTGGACTGGCCTTGAAGGTCGCCCTGGCGGTAGCCGCGGCCTGCGAGCGGGACCTCGATCCTCGGATCCTGCTGCGCGTTGCCTGCCTCGGCACAATTGCTGACCTGGTGCCCCTGCGCGGCGAGAACCGGGTGATCGCCGCCGTCGGCCTGCAAGAGCTCGCCCGCACGCGCTCGCCGGGGCTCAAGGCACTGATCGACGTCGCCGGCGTCCAACCGCCGTTTTCCGCCTCCGACATCGGCTTTCGCATCGGGCCTCGACTCAACGCCCCGGGACGCCTGGATTCGGCGCAGAAAGCCCTCGATCTGATCCTTTGCCGTGATCCGCAAGACGCCCGCCAACTGGCGGGCGATCTCGACCGCTGGAACCGCGAACGCCAGGAGGCCGAGCGCCGGGTGGTGGAGCAGGCGCGCGAGGCCTTCACCCAACGACCCGACGAGCCGGCCATCCTCGTCGCCTGGAGTGTCGAATGGCATCGCGGTGTCGTCGGCGTGGCGGCTGGCCGTCTGGCCCGCGAGCTGCACCGACCGGTGATTCTCCTCGGGGTGAGCGAGGACTCGGCTACCGGCTCGGGGCGCAGCGCGGCGGATATCCACCTGCACGATTTTCTCGCCGAGTGGCGCGACGAGATGCCTCGCTTCGGTGGCCACGCCCAGGCAATCGGTCTGACGGTCGAGACCGCCAAACTAGAGGATCTGCGCCAGCGCTGGGAAGAGGCGGCGGAAGTCTGGCGCGAGCGCATCGCGACACGCCACTACGACTACGAGCTGGAGCTCGAATGCCGCGACCTCAGAGGCCCGATGGTGCGTGATCTGCTCCGTTTCGAGCCCCATGGCCAGGGCAA
>JBCCGX010000302.1:0-9486 GCA_039029035.1 Acidobacteriota bacterium
AAAGTGACTCTCAGCGACCTCGAGATCGCTCGCCTCGATCGCCGCCAGGCCGAGCTGCTGCAACGCCCAGGGGATCCCCGGACTCCCGGGCGTCTTCTGACGATAGATCGTCAGGGTTCGCTGGAAGTGTCGCGCTGCTTCTTCGACCTCACCGCGCTCGGCCAGCACCGTCGCCAGGTTGCCCAGAACGTGGGCTGCCAGGTACTCGTTGCCGAGGTTCTCGAGCACCGCCAGAGCGCGCCTGTAGAGCGGCTCGGCCAGGCCATCCCGTCCCCCATCATCGAGCACATCGGCAAGGGCGGTCAGGGTGAGGGCCAGCTGCCACCCTCCAGGAACCGCCTGCTCCTGGATCGCCTGGGCTTGGCGCAGGGATTCCTCGGCCAGGGCAAAATCGCCCTGCATGCGCTGCAGCTCACCCAGGGCACGAAGACGGTAGGCCACCGCCGCGTCCGCTTCCGTCGACGCCAACCGCTGACTGAGCTCCAGCGCCCCCCGCAGCGTGCTCTCGGCCGCCGTCAAGAGCCCGCGACCGCGCTCGACCAGTGCCTGGTAATGCAGGGTGTCGGCCATTGCCGGGCTCGCTGGCGCCAGCTCGGCTAGCAGATCGTGGGCGCGCGCCAGCTGCTCCGCCGCAGTCGCGTTGTCGCCCTGCAGCTGCGCCATGTAGGCGGCATCGTTCAGCCGCTCGGCCAGCTCGACGCTGTGCGACGCCAGCGCCTGAGTGAGACGCAGCGCCAGGCCGACCGATTGCGCCACCTGGCCGAGGTCGCCGTGCGCCCAGGCGATCTTGCCCAAGCGGGCGTGGCTGCGCGCCACCAGGAGCGAGCTCTCGGCCGCCGCGCCGTAAGACGCCACGACCGACCGATAGGTCGCCTCGGCCGCCGGTAGATCGTTCGCCGCCTCGGCCAGGCGGCCGCGGCAGTAGGCGACGACCGCCGCCAGGTCACGATCCTCGACCGCCAGCTCTGTCGCCCTCTGATAGGCACTGCGGGCCAAGTCGAAGGCCCGGCCTTCAGCCCAAAGCTCGCCGCTGCGCAGCCACCACCAGATGGCCGTTGGCCGGTCTTCAGCCGCGCCGGCTGCTTCGGCGACCTGCGCCAACGCCGCGCCACCACCACCGTCCACCACTTGCTGACGCACAGCCGCATAAGTCGCAAGCTCGGCTGCACTCAACGGCGGGCGGACCCGCACCCGCCAATCCCCGGGCTCGACGGTGAACGACACCACCGCACCGCGGCGCTGGCCCTGCACGACCACCGTCCCGCGCGGCGCCTGATCGAGGCGCAAGAGCTCGAAGGTCAGAGGACCGGTGATCTGCCGCTGCTCGGCGGCCTCGCGCCCGTCGGTCGCTGACTCAGCGGCCGCCCAGGCTGCCAAGACATCGCCCGGCTCCACCCCGGCACGCGCCAGCGCCGAGTCTGACGGCAGATCTTCGACCACCACCTGGGCCGGCACGGAAGGCGCCAGCAACGACGCCAGAACCGCCGAAGCCACCAGGCGAACCATGCCAGGCGGCGGCCGGAAAGGGCTCGAACAACGCCGAACACGAGAGTCATGGTTCATATCGCCAAGTCTCTAACTCTGCGGAGTGAAACTCAAGAGGTCGCCTTCTCTGGCACAGCTAGCGAGATCCCCTCTCCGATGCCGCTCAAGAAGAAATTTCTCCGTCAACGAGCCAAGCGCCGAAAGGCTTCGTTAAGTCTCCAATGAACACCCCATTGCCACACCGCGACGGACGAGCTCGAAGGTCGTGCCCATCCGTTGCATCGCTACCGCGTGCCCTCTTTCTGCCCCGGCTACCTGCACACGGTGGCTCGACTCGAATCTGGGCGGCATCGCCCAGCACGGCCTCCGCGGCACCTCCGTCGCGGAGATTTTCAAGGAGAGAGAACGAATGAAAAAGAAGCCGAAGAAGAAACTGCGACTGAAGACCGAGGATCTGCGCGTCCAAACCCTCGACGGGGTCCAACTGGGCGAAGCGGACGGTGGCTGCTCGAACACCTGTGCTTACACTTGCTGGGGCTCCTGCCCGGGCTGTGACGAGTACAGCAATCCCTGCGTCTAGATCGGAGCCCGCTACTCCGGAGTCCGGCGTGGCCCCCTGCCGCTGGCTTCTCGCCCGAGGCACCAGCCCCGCCGGCTCCATCGATCTTCGCCAACGATACGAAAGGACGCCCGATGAAGAAACTCAGACTCGATCTCGACGACCTCGAGGTGGAATCCTTCGACACCACACCGGCTGGGGAAGAAGCCAACGAAGGCACCGTCTTCGGCTACTCCTGTCCTTCGTGCCCGAGCTGCGGCCTCGACCTCAACGAGACCTGCGGCAGTTGCCCTGGCATGTCCTGCCAAATGACCTGCGGTGGCGCCACCTGCGCCCCCTGTACCCAATTCTGCTGATCGTGCGGCCCGAAGGGCCCTGAGCGTTCAGCAGACTCGATCTTTGTCGATCGGCGATCCGTCGATCGACAAGATCGCTGCCTGCCTCTGGACTCGACTCAGCGAACTCTTGTTCGCGCTTCGCCGCCGCGCACACCAACCCGTGATCGAGCCTCGATCACTCGTCGTCGGCGAGACCATCGGCCGATCGAGCCTCGGGCGGGTCAATTCGCCGGCCGAACTGCGCCTATCTCTGGCCTTACTCCCAAGCCGACGTATCCCCGGTCTCGAAACCGTCGGCGAAGAGCAGACCCGCGCCGGCAATCTCGGTGAACACGTCGGCAACTTCGCCGGCGTTGCGATCGTCGGACCATTGGGCGACGGTGGAGCCGTCGGCAGTGACGACGTTCTGGTCGTAGTCGCCGTGGTAGCAGGGCAGGGCGATGGTGTCGAACTCGATCGGCGTCGAGACGTCGCTGAGGCGCTCGTTCGGGCCCCAGGTGAGACCGCCGTCGGTGGAGACGCGGCGGAAGGTGTCTTGCAGCAGGTTGGCGGGATCGAGGCGCCGATCGTACCAGGTGGCGAGGACGGTGCTGCCGTTGGCGGAGAGGGTCGGGAAGTATTGATCGTTGGTGGTGGCGTCGTCGTTGAGGCGCAGCTCGCTGCTCCAGGTGGCGCCGCTGTCGGTCGAGCGCCGGTAGAAGACGTCCACCACGTCGCCCATATCGAGGCCGTCCGGGTCGTAGCTGTAGACCACGTGCAGCACGCCGTCGTCGGTGGTCGCCAGCTGCGGTGAGGCGAGGTAGCGGATGTTGCCGTTGAGCGCGTCGCGCTCACAGTCGTTGGTTGCGGTGGCGTCGCGCGGCTGGACCTGGTCGGTGATCACGTTGGGCAAGGGCGTGAAACTGACGCCGCCATCGGTCGAACGCGAGATCGGAATGGTGACGGTACCACTGCCGGAGCTGCCCCAGCTGACGAAGACGTCGCCGTTCGGCGCGACCATCGGCCAAGCGCCCTGGCCGGTACCGAGGCTGACCGGCGCCGACCAGTTGGCGCCACCGTCGGTCGAGCGCCGGGCGACCATGCCGCCGCCTAGGTAGGCGATGTAGAGGTTGCCGAAGTGCGGACTCTGGGGCCAGTTGTCCACCGCCAGGAGCTCCTTGTCGGCGACGCCGGTCTCCGGCGCGCCGAAGAAGCTGAAGGTCTGACAATCGTCGGTCGAGCGGTAGAGCGCCAGGCCGCCGCCGCTGCGCAGGGTGGCGTAGTAGAAGAAGCCGTCACTGCGTCGCCAGACGACGCTCGGATCGCCCACGCTCTCGCCGCCGACCGCGCCGCGATCGTCCCAGGTGAGGCCGCCATCGATGGAGCGCGCAAAACCGGTGAACCCGCCGCCGCCACCCGGACAGAACATCTCACAGCTGTCGTTGAAGCCCGAGCACAAGGTGCCGGTGACCTCGTTCTGGGCGATCGTCGTCTCGCTCTGGGTGGTCTCGGAGCCGCCGGTATCGTCGTTGACTTGCACATCGGGCTCGCCTTCCACTCCGCGGGTCACCGGACCGTCAACCGCTGCCGGCACCGGCCCGAGGAATTCCAGACGATCGCACGACCAAGCCAGGTTGAACAACAGCCCATCCATCACTCGCACCTTCGCCGGATCATCGAGCAAGGCGCACATCGCCGCCGGCGCTGGCCGGATCACCGTCTTGGCGTTCACCTGTCGCCTCAGCTCGTCGGCGCCGAGGGGTGGAGTCGTCAAAGCCAAGGCCAAGAGCCAGGGAGACCATTGCCGGATCTGCAGGTTACGCATGGGGCTGCCTTTCTCGAGAAGTCGGAACTCGGAAGCCGGAGTGCAGACGGTCGGATCACAGGCGGACCAGTATCGGAATCGACCTACAGAGTACACGGCTTCGCGGGAGCGGGCCAGACATTGAGATACCTGCGGCGCAATACAGGACCAGACGCCACATGGGTTAGGATCCCGCAAGATCACCCCATCGGGATGGATGCAATGCCTCTCAAGATCTTCATCAGCTACACCCAAGCCGATCGCCAGTGGGCCGAGTGGATCGCTTGGCAGGTGGAGGCGGCAGGGCACGAGGCGCGGATCCAGGTGTGGGACTTCGACCTCGGCGGCAACTTCGTCATCGACATGGACGAGGCGGCGCAGTGGGCCGATGTGACGATGCCGGTGTTGTCTCCGGACTACTTGAGATCGAAGTATTGCAAGGTGGAATGGGCCGAGGCCTTTGCCAAAGACCCGGTCGGCGAGGAAGGGCGCCTGATCCCGGTCCGGGTGCAGGATTTCAACGTCGCTGGGCTCCTCGGGCAGGTGGTGTACATCGATCTCGTCGGCCTGGCGATCGACGAGGCGCGGGCGCGGCTCGTCACTGGCTTGCAGCGCGGTCGCCGTAAGCCCAAGACGGAGCCGCCATTCCCGGGTGGACTGGTGGACTCGGAGCCGGCGCCACGGGCCGAGCCGGCGTTCCCACGCGCGGTCTTCGTCGGTGTGCCGCACCGCAACCCCTACTTCACCGGACGGGAGGGTCTCCTCGGCCAGCTCCACGAGTATCTGCAGGCGGCCCGGCCGGAGGCCCTGGCGCAAGCGGCGATCCAGGGCTTGGGCGGCATCGGCAAGACCCAGGCAGCGATCGAGTACGTGCATCGATTCCAGAACCACTACCGCTGCGTTCTGTGGGTGGCGGCGGAGACCGAGGCAGCCCTCGGCGCCTCGTACCTGCGGATCGCCCAACAGCTGCGCCTGGCCGAGGACGGTGCCAAGCTCGAGGCGTCGGTGGCGGCGGTCAAAGCCTGGCTGGCACGGGAAGACGGCTGGCTCTTGGTGTTCGATAATGCCGATGAGCCGGCCCGGCTGCGCGGCTTCCTGCCGGTGTCGCGCAGCGGAGGCCGGGTGCTGCTGACTTCCCGCGCCTCGACCTTCACCGCGGTAGGGCTTCGCCGACCGTTTCGCCTGGAGACTCTGGAGCCGGACGAGGCGATGCGTTTCCTCCTCCAGCGCACGGGTCACGACGAGCCCGCCGTGGCCGCCGAGCTGGCTGAGAAGCTGGGCTACCTACCCCTCGCCCTGGAGCAAGCGGCGGCCTACATCGGCACCGTCAGCGTCCGCCTGGCCGACTACCTCGCCAGTTTCGAGCGTCGCGGCCTCCAGCTGCTCGAGAAGGGCCGGCCGGGAGCGGACTACCCGGCGTCGGTCGCCACCACCTGGAACCTCAGCCTGGAGCGCGTCCGCGAAGCCTCGGCTGCCGCCGCTGAGCTCCTCAACGTCGCCGCCTTCCTCGATCCCGAGCGGATCCCGTTCGAGATCTTCACCCTCGGCGGCGGCGAGCTCGGTGAGGTCCTGGCGCCGGCGCTCCAGGGGGTCGACGAGGATCCGCTGATCCTCTACGAGCTGCTCGCACCGCTCGAGCGTTACTCCCTGGTGGAACGGCGGCCGGACCGTGCCTTCGAGCTCCATCGCCTGACCCAGCAAGTGGTCCGAGACGCCTTGGGTGATGCGGCCCAGGCCGTGTGGGCCGAACGCATCGTCCGCGCCGTCGACCGCGCCTATCCGGAGCCTGAGTCCACCCAGTGGGCCACTTGCGAGCGCCTCCAGCCGTCCGCCCTCGCCAGCATCCGGCTGATCGAGCGCTTCGACCTGCAGTCCGCAGCCGTGGCCCGCCTACTCGACAACTCGAGCCATTTCAGCCACCTCCGGTTCGGCGAGCACGCCGGTGCCAAAACGCTGCAGGAGCAAGCCTTGGCGATGCGCGAGAGCTTGCTGGGCGACGACCACCCGGACACCTGGACCAGTCGCAACAACCTGGGTGAAGCCCTCTGGGCTCTCGGCGATCGCGCCGAGGCACGGCAGCTCTTCGAGCAGACCCTCGAGGCCCGAAAGCGGCTGCTACCGCCCGAGCACCCCCACACCTCGACCTCGATGAACAACCTCGCCGCGACCCTCACCGCACTCGGCAAGCACGCCGACGCCAGAGAGCTACACCAGCAGACCTTCACCCTCCGCCAGCGCAAGCTCGGTCCCGAGCATCCCGACACCTTGACCTCGATGAACAACCTGGCCCTGAGCCTCAAGGGCTTGGGCGAGAGCCAAACCGCGCGGGAGCTTTTCGAGCAGGCTCGCAGGCTCTTGGAGAAAAACCTC
The DNA here is from genome assembly GCA_039029035.1 of Acidobacteriota bacterium. GTDB lineage: Bacteria > Acidobacteriota > Thermoanaerobaculia > Multivoradales > J023 > JAAELT01. The sequence continues at coordinate 6,536 of JBCCGX010000302.1, forward strand.
GGCCCCGAGCACCCTCACACCACCACCATCACCAAGTCCCTGGCGATCATCGCCGAAGAAGACGGCGACTGCGAAGCCGTCGCCCGCTGGCTCGACAAGCTCCGCTGGCTCACCGAACGCGACGAGGCCAGCATCGCCTCCGCCTCCCAGCGCAAGATCCGCCGCTACGTGCAGGAAGCACTGGCGAAGCAGGCAGGATAGATAGGCCGCGTCAACGCAACCGTTCTCGGGCAACGGCGAGGACTGCGCCCGATGGACGACCTTCGAACCGCTCCAGAAGCCAGCTCCTGGTCTCGGCGATCGGCCTCCTCGAGCCAGCCGCGCTCGATGTCCAGATCGGCTGCAGAAGGCTGATCCAGACTGAGGAGAGGATCGAAGCGAGCTCGGCGCGAGACTCTTCCTCGAGGCAGCGCGAGGCTCGGCCCTACCTTGCAGGTGATGGCCAAGACGAAGTCGCCGACACCTCGACCTGAAGGTCAGTCCTCCGGCTGCCTGTCTCCGTCCCCTCTCTTTGGCCAGCGACCAGCGTCGCGCAGGGCGCGGCGCAGGATGAAGTCGAGCTGGCTGTTGGCACTGCGCAGCTCGTCCGAGGCCCAGGTGCGCAGGGCGTCGAGAACCCGCGGGTCGGTACGCAGCAGGAAGGGTTCGCGGGCGATACGCTTCTTGGCCAAGCTCGGGCTCCCTCGGGTCGCCTGAGGCGGTTAGTTGTAGAGCGATCCGGTGTTGATCACCGGCTGGGTGTGGGCCGAGCCGCAGAGCACCACCAGCAGGTTCGACACCATGGTCGCGCGACGCTCTTCGTCGAGCTCGACGATCTCGTCTTGCTGCAGCTGGTCGAGGGCCATCTGCACCATGCCCACGGCCCCTTCGACGATCTTGGTACGGGCAGCGACGACGGCTTGCGCCTGCTGGCGCTGCAACATGGCGGCGGCGATCTCGGGCGAGTACGCCAGGTAGCTGATGCGCGCCTCGATGACCTCGATACCGGCCTTCTGCAGACGCTCCTGAATATCGTGCTGCAGCTGCTCGCAGACCTCGGCTGGATTGCCGCGCAGAGAGATCTCGTGGTCCTCGCTATCGTAGGGGTGGCGGCTGGCTAGGACACGCAAGGCGGCCTCGCTCTGCACTTCGACGAAATGCTCGAAGTCGTCGACCTCGAACAGAGCCTCGACGCTATCCACCACTCGCCAGACCACCACCGCCGAGATGTCGATCGGGTTGCCGTCCCGATCGTTGACCTTCGACGGCTGGCCGCTGGTGCGCCGGCCCTTCTCGATCACCGTACCCATATCCCCTTTCTTGTCGGGCGTCTTGGTCGAACCGGTCTCGAAATTACGCACCCGTAGCGACAGCTTCTTCTTGGTGAAAAAAGGGTTGACCCAGAAGAAGCCGGACTCCTTCACCGTGCCCTTGTACTTACCGAAAAGCAGCAGCACTCGGGCGGCGTTGGGCTGCACGGCGATGAAGCCGAACAGGCTGATGAAGATCAGAGGTAGCGCGCCGAGCACGAGAAATCGCCCGGCGATGCTGAGCCGGAGGCCACCCGTCACGCTAGCCAAAAACAGATAAGTCACGCCCGCCAGGACCGCCAGCACGATCAGGAGGACCCCCCAACCGGAGGTGGCCTTGAAGGTCTTCTCTTTCAACATGAATCGCTCTCCTTGTCTTTTCGGTGATGTCGAAATGATATCACTTTGCCATCATACGGTCCATCCCGAAGATTTCTTCACTCCGGGCAGGAAAAAGATCGGGTCGAGAAAGACTCGACGGATCGGGTCGAGCAAGGCTCGACGGATCGGATCGAGCAAGGCTCCACGGATCGGGTCGAGTCGCCTCGACGGATCTGCGATCAGGCCCCCGAAGCCCGCGAATCTCAGTTCGGCGGACCGTCTTCGAGTGACGGGTCGAGGCCGTGGCGGGTCTCGAGGGCTTCGAAGATCTTCTGCACCAGAACCTCGGGTCCGAAGGGCTTTTCGAGGAAGCCGGCCAGGCCGTCGAAACGGGCGAGAACGCGCTCTTCGGGATGACCGCTGCACAGGATGACTTTGACTTCCGGTCGGATGCGGCGCAGCTCGCGGTAGGTGGCTTCGCCGTCCAGGCCCGGCATGCTCATGTCGAGCAGGACGATCTTGACCCGGTCGGCATGCTGGCTGAAGAGGTCGACCGCGCGCTGGCCGTCCTCGGCCACCAAGGCCTCGAAGCCGGAGACTTTGAGGCAGGAGTGGACGAAGACGCGGGCAATCTCGTCGTCGTCGACCAGCAGCACGGTGCCGCGAGCTGCCGGCCGCGGGACGACGCGGCGTACGGTAGGGGTCGCGGTCGCCGCCAGGGCGGGCTTGTCGGAGACCGGTAGGAAGACTCGGAAAACCGAGCCCAGGCCCACGGCGCTGTCGACGGTGATGGCACCCTTGTGCGCGTGGACGATGCCGAGCACGGCGGCCATACCCAGCCCGCGGCCTTTGCGCTTGGTGGTGAAGAACGGCTCGAACAGACGGCTGCGGGTCTCTTCGCTCATGCCACAGCCGTCATCCTTGATCTCCAGGCAGACGTAACGCCCCGGAGCCAGGAGGTCGCCGTCGACGGTGGTCGGCGGCTTGTCGGGGGTCACGGTCTGCAGATCGGTATGGACGGTGATCGTGCCCGGCTGACCGCCGAGAGCGTCCGACGCGTTGATCACCAGATTCATCACCACCTGCCGCAGCTGACTGGCATCGGCCTCGACAGCCGGTAGATCGGGCACGCTGGAGACCCGCAAACGGGCATCCTGGGAGATCGTGGTGCTGAACAGCCGGGTCATTTCGTCAACCAGAGACTCCACCCGGCAAGGCTCAAAGACAAAGCGTGCCTGACCGGCGTAGGCGAGCATCGCCTTCACCAGGTCGGCGGCGCTCATCGCCGCGGTATCGACCGCCGCGAGATGCTCGTGGACCGGCGACCCTGACCCCAGCTTG
>JBCCGX010000303.1:0-9482 GCA_039029035.1 Acidobacteriota bacterium
CATCTTGGCGGTGTCGACTTCGGGTAGCCGGGGCTCACGCTCACGCATGGCGGAGAGGATCTCGACCCTTTTGATCGAGTCGATGCCGAGGTCGGCCTCCATGTCCATGCCGAGCTCGAGCATCTCGGCCGGGTAGCCGGTCTTGTCGGCGACGACATCGAGCATCAAGCCTTGGAGCTCGTCGTTCGAGGGGCCCGTGGCGGCTGGCGCAGCCGGCGCAGGCGCAGCTGATGCCGTCGCGGGCGCTGAGGTTGCTTCAGCCGGTACAGCGACCTCGTCGGCGGAGCCCGCCGCGCTGTCATCGTGCATGAAGTCGACGATCTGTCCGAGGGTGCGCAGCTGGGCCATCTTGGCGGTGTCGACCTCGGGCAACCTGGGCTCACGCTCGCGCATGGCGGAGAGGATCTCGACCCTTTTGATCGAGTCGATGCCGAGGTCGGCCTCCATGTCCATCTCGAGCTCGAGCATCTCCACTGGGTAGCCGGTTTTGTCGGCGACGACGTCGAGCATCAGAGACTGAAGCTCGGCGGAGGCCGGTGCTGCAACGGTGGCCGCTGCCGCCTCGACGACAGGCGCAGGCTCTGGCTCGGCGACGGGCGCCGGCTCGGCTGCGGGTTGAGCAGCAGCCGGCGACTCGGCGACCGGCGTCGGTGCAGCGGCAGCCGGTTCAGGGATGGGCTGCGCTGCCGTGATGGGCGCGGGCGCTGTGATCGGTGCGGGCGCCGCCGCGATGGGTGCGGGCGCTGTGATCGGTGCGGGCGCTGGAACAGAGGCCGCCGCCGCGATGGGTGCGGGCGCCGCCAGGGGTGCGGGCGGCGCGACGGGCGCGGGTGCTGCCAGGGGGGCAGGCGCTGGAGCCACGACGGCTGTCGCGGGCACTTCGTCGACCAACGCGGTCGACGAAGGGGCGCTCAGCGGCTGGCCGGTGACCAAGTTGTTCAGACCTGCGAACGAGGCTTCCATGGTCTTCAGGAAGGAGGCCTGGGTCTCCGCCATCGAGCGTTGATACTCGGCTTGGGCCTCGGCGGTCTGGCGTTGCGCTTCTTGGTAGGCCTGCACCCAGGCGTTGGGTGCGGCTGCCGCAGCTGTTGGGGCTGGGACCGCTGCGGCCGTCATGCCAGCTGCCGGGGCAGCGGGAGTCGGGGTTGGTGCGGCGGCTTGGGCCGGGGTCACGATCGGGGCCACGGCGGCCTGGGGCGAAGGGGACTTGGGCTCTGTGCTCATGATGGCTGCGGCCTCTCTGGAGGTTGGCGTCAGCTTGGCTGGGGTTTCGTCAGCGATCGACTGGGGCTCGGGGCGCGAGGGCGAAGCTTCGGCGCCGGATGCCGAGGCCTCGGATGGGAGCGCCTGCTCAGGCTCGGCGCGGGGTGGGTTGGGCGGCGGTAGCGCGGCGGTGCCGCCGGGGGGCGGATAGAGCTTGCCGTAGTTGGTGCCGGTAATCGGCAGGGCCATCTTGGGCTTGGCTTTCGCCCGGGGGTCGCTGGGCTGATGGAGCCCTTGCCACAAGGTGGCCAGATCCATCTCGGCGCCCGCCGCGGCCAACTGGCCGAGAGCGTGCCATACGCTGGTCAGGCCGTGGCGGCCCTTGCGGTCGAGGCTGAGCGCCCGATGGGGCCGGTCGGCCAGGCATTTGCCCACCAGGTTGGTCAGCACCGAGCCGGGACCGACCTCGATGAAGGTGTCGACGCCGCGTTCGGCCATGGCTTCGATCTGTGCCACGAAGCGCACCGGCTGGGCGATCTGATCGGCCAACTGGCGGCGGATGGCGTCGGGTCCCGTGGGGTAGGGTGCCGCCTCGGCATTGGAGTAGACGGCGACCGTCGGGGATGCGACCTCGAGGGTCTCGAGGAGCTCGAAGAACGGACCGGACGACGCACTCACCAAGGGGGAATGGAAGGCGGCGCTCACCGGCACCCGGCGTGCCTTGATGTCGCGCTCGGCCAGACGGCGCTCGACCTCGTCGATCGCCACCGCCTTGCCCGAGAGCACGACTTGGTTGGGGCTGTTGTGGTTGGCCACGGTCACTTCGCTGCGCCATTCCTCGAGAAGCGTCTGCAGCTCGTCGAGGCCGTGGGTGACGGCGGTCATGGCGCCGAGCTCGGCTGACGCCTGCCGCATCAGCTCACCGCGGCGGCGGGCGATGCGCAGCATCGTCGCCGAGTCCAAGGCTCCGGCGGCGCAGAGGGCAGTGATCTCACCGTAGCTGTGGCCGCCGACGCAGTCCGGCCGGAGACCGAGGTCGCGCAGCAGCGCCAGTTGCGCCAAGCTGGTGGCACCGATCGCCGGCTGCGCCCACTCGGTCGCAGTCAGCCAAGCCGCCTGCTCGGCTCGCGCCTCGTCGGAGAAGACCGGGCGTGGGAAAACGACCTCGTTCAGTCGGCTGCCACCGTCCAGGTCGAGGCCTGAGGCCAGGTCCCAGATTTCGCGGCAGCGTTCGAAGCCGATTGCCAAGTCAGCTCCCATGCCGATGTACTGACTGCCTTGGCCGGGGAAGAGGAAGGCCATCTTGGGCTTGCGCGTCCCGTTGCCATAGTAGATGCCGTTGGGCGCACTGAAGGCTTCCTCCGGCTGTTGGGTCAGGCGCTGGCGGGCCTGCTCGAGCTTGGCCCGCAGATCGGCCTCATCGGTGGCGACGATGGCCAGGCGACAGGCGAGGCTTGGATCGTACTGGCCTTGCGTCTCCGCGGCGAGCCAAGCGAGGGCGCCGGGCAGATCGGCCAGCTCCAACGTCTCGGCGCAGCGCACTGACAGAGCTTGGGGGTCTTCTGCGCCGAGCAGCACCAGCTGGGTCGGGCTCGGTCGCCAGCGTGCTGCCGGCTCGGCGCCGCGATACTCTTCCAGCGCGAGGTGGAAATTCGATCCGCCGAAGCCGAACGAGCTCACCGAGGCGCGGCGCGGATGGTCGCCACCCGAGATCCATGGACGCGCTTCGGTATTGAGGTAGAAGGGGCTCTCTTCGAGGCCGAGCTTGGGATTCGGCCGCTCGATCTTGATCGTCGGCGGCAGCACCTTGTGGTGCAGCGCCATGACCACCTTGAACAGGCCCGCGGCACCGGCGGCGGACTTGGTGTGGCCGACCTGGGATTTCACCGAGCCCAAGGCGCACCAGGGCGCCCCTTCGCGGCCGCTCTCGGTGAATGCGATCTTCAACCCTTCGGCTTCGGCGACATCACCCGCCTTGGTGCCGGTACCGTGGGCCTCGACCAGCTCGACCGTGGCAGGACTGTAGCCGGCTTGCGCGTAGGCGCGGCGGAGGGCGCGTGCCTGGCCGGTCGCGAGTGGCGCGTAGACACTCTTGGCGCGGCCGTCAGACGAGGCGCCGATGCCGCGTAGTACGGCATAGATGCGGTCGCCGTCGCGCTCGGCGTCGCCCAGGCGCTTCAGGGCGACCATGCCGAGGCCTTCGCCGAGCAGGGTACCGTCGGCGCTCTCGCAGAACGGCCGACAGTCGCCAGAGGGCGAAAGCGCCGGCGTCTTCGAGAAGCACATGTACATGAAGATGTCGTTCAGCGTGTCGACGCCGCCGGCGATGACCATGTCGCTATCGCCCAGGTGGAGCTCGTTGACCGCCATGGCGACCGAGGCGAAGGCGCTGGCACAGGCCGCGTCGGTGACGCAATTGGTGCCACCGAGGTTGAAGCGGTTGGCGATGCGGCCGGCGACGACGTTGCCCAGCAGACCTGGGAAGGTGCTCTCTTGCCAGGGCACGTAGTTCTCGGCGATGCGATCGCAGATCTCGTCCACCCGGTCTTCGCTCAGGCCGCTCTCACGCAGCGCTTTGATCCACACCGGCCGCTGCAAGCGGCCGACCATGGTGGCGAGCAGCTCTTGCGCCGACGTGACGCCGAGGATGACGCTGATGCGGCTCTTGTCGAGGTTGTCGAACTGGCCCTGGGCAGCGTCTTCGAGCACCGTCTGGGCAACGATCAGGGCGAGCAGTTGGGCCGAATCGGTGGCCGGTGCGATGGTCGGCGGGATGCCGAAGGCCATCGGATCGAAGTCGGTGGGTGAGAGGAAGGAGCCGCGGCGGGCGTAGGTTTTGTCCGGCGCCTTGGGATCGGGATCATAGAAGTCGTCGATCAGCCAGTGGCTCTCGGGTACGTCAGTGATCAGGTCGCGGCCGGCCAGGATGTCGGCCCAGAAACCGCCGGCGTCGGCCGAGCCGGGAAAGAGGGCGCTGACTCCGACGACGGCGATCGGCTCGCGTGCCGGCTTGCTCTCGGAGAGAGCCGGTTTGCTCTCGGAGAGAGCCGGGGCCGCCTCGGTGGCGACGGTCATCGGGATCGGTCGGGTCGACTCCTGATCGGAGACTGGCACGGAGTCGTCGTGTCTCGCAGGTCGGTTCTCGGACATGCGTTCTGCTCCTACTACGCTAGAGGTCGGGGCTCGAAGTGGAAAGCGGCGGCCGGTACCGGGACGCCATAGGTTCTGAGCTGCTGGGCGCGGGTGATCACGGCTGCGCCTTCCAGAAGATTGCGGGCGATCTGCACCACGTTGCGCTGGGCCGGTTCGGCCAGGAAGGTGCCGGCCGTCCAGGCGTTGAAGGCGCCCATCGCCGGACCGCACCAGATCTGGTAGTCCATGCGCCGGCGCGGATCGCCTTGGATGGCCCAATTGCTCGACTGGCCGAGGTATGAGCGGAAGACGAGCGCCATGCGGTGTTTCGGGTCGCCCTCGGCGATCTCGATCTGCTTGGGGTCGGAGCGGGCGAAGAACTGCCGGGTGCCTTCCCAGACCTCCTCGATCGAGGCCTGGAACATCTCCTTCTCCAGCCGCTGGCGAACGTCTTCGGGGATCGCCTCCAGCGACTCGTAGGCGCGGTAGAGCTCATACAGCCGGGCGGCGCGAACGCCGAACATGGTGCCGCGCTTGAGCACCTGCACTTCGACTCCGAGCTCGAACATGTCGGCTGCCGGTGCCATCACAACATCGGCGAGGTCGGCCTTGGCGAGCAGCGCTTTGCCGTCGTCCGACAGACCGGATTCGATCGCCGATTGGTTGATGCTGCCGGTCAGCACGTAGGCGGCACCGAGGGCGAAGGCTGCTGCCACCGCGCCGGGGGTGCCGAGCCCACCGGCGGCGCCGATGCGGATCGGTCGCTCGTAGCCGTATTGGGCCACCACTTCGTCGCGCAAGGACAGGATGGTGGGGAAGAGGGCGGTGAGGGTCTGGTTGTCGGTGTGGCCGCCGGAATCGGCCTCGACGGTGAAGTCTTCAGCGACTGGCAGACGGGCCGCGAGCGCTGCTTCCTCGGCCGTCACCTGGCCCTGATCGACCAGCGCCTGAAGGATGTCGGCCGGCGGCGGTGCCATGAAGCGCCGCGCCACTTCCGGGCGCGAGATCTTGGCGAAGAGGTGATTGCGCCGCTGAAGGCGCCCGGCGGCATCGACGTGCAAGCCGGTGGTGGTGTAGCGCACCACCATCGGAGTCAGCTTCATGAAGGCCGAGGCCGACACGCGGCGCACACCGCGGCGCAGGTAGAGATCGACCACCGCGGCTTCGAGGTGCGGCTCGTTCGGCGAGTGGATGAGATTGGAGCCCCAGGCTCCGCCCTCCGTGCCGAGCGCGCCTTCGATCTCGTCCAGCGCTTGCTCGACCCGCTCGATCGAGAGTCCGGCGGAGCCGAAGAAGCCGAGCATGCCGGCCTGGGCCATGGCGATCACCAGACGCGAGGTGGCGATGCCGTTGGCCATGGCGCCGGCAACGTAGGGGAAACGGACCTGGTGGACTTCCAGGAACGAGCGATCTCCCAGCCACTCGGGGAAGAGGGCGGGCATCGTCGCCAGCCAGGGATAGCTGTTCTGGCCGTTGGTGGGAACCGGGTGGACCTGGCCTTCGAGGCCGACGCCGACTCGCCCTTCCGGCCCCTCGCGCAGGACGTGAGCCGGTTGGCGGAAGCGCGGGATCGCGGTCAGTAGCTGCTCGGCGGAGAAAGCTGGCGGGATCGAGCCCGGCGTCCAAGCGCCGGACGGCATGAGCGGAGAGGATGCCATGATGTTGTTGCCTACCTAACGATCGCGACGTGAGAGGGACAGGGCTCGACAAGTCTACGAACTGCCGTAGCAGCGTAGGTCATGGGTATGTCACTTAGGTCACGGGACGGTATTTTTTTGCCACGGCATTTTTTGCCACGATCGACCCGCGCTCGGTCCGGCGGACAAACCGGTGCCTCCGCCCGCTAAGCGGTTTTGCTGGAGCCAGTTGAATGTCGTGTTCAGGCGGGCGGGGCCGAATGGGCCAAGCGCATCACCGCGGCACCGAGGGACTCGAAACCGATCGGTCGCGGAATCTGTTCGTCCATGCCCGCCTCCAAGCAGCTCTCGGCGTCCTCGGGAGAGCCGACAGCCAGGGCGATGATCGGCAGATGCCCCCCCGCGTTCTCGTGCTGACGGATCCGGCGGGTCGCTTCCAGGGTGTCGCCGCGCGGGGCCGGTGCTGCCATCAGCAAGAGATCGAAGGGCTCGCGATCGATCGCCTCGGCGGCTTTGTTGCCATCGCTCACTGCGACGGTGCGGTGCCCGAGGCGTTCGAGAGAGCGCGTCGCGACGAAGGTCACGATCGGATTGGGGTGGGCGATCAGGATATGCAGCCGGACGGGGTGGTGCGCGATGGCGACATCGGTCGTCGACTCCGGCGTTTCGGCGATCGGCGAATGGGATGTTTCCGTCGAGACTCCACGCCAGGCTTCGGCTTCGGCCCGAGTCAAAGGGACGGCGAAGTGCAGGGCCTGCACCGAGCCGGAGCCTTCGACCCAGATGCGTCCGCCGCGTTGACGCACCATGGCGGCGCAGACCGACAGGCCGATGGCAGAGCCGTCGCCGGCCAGCTCTTGCGGCGTCTCGCCCTCGCCGGATGTCGCCTGCTGCTCGGCGGCCAGCCGCAGCGCCTGGCGCTCGCGATGGCGCCGCGCGACCTTCGGCAGCACCAGAGGCAAGAGCTCCAGGTACTCCTGGGCCGAGTCCTTGACGATGTAATCGTTGATGCCGGCGCGCAGGGCACGGATGGCCATCTGCTCGGTGCCTCCGCCGGTGAGCAGCACGAGGGCGAAAGGGGCCTTCCTTTCGATCAGCTCGACACAGAGCTCGAAGCCGGAGATGCCGGGCAAGAGGTGGTCGGTGACCAGGAGGTCGACCGCGAGCTCGGCGTCACGGAGGCCTTCGAGGACCTCTTCGCCGCGCCGGCAGCGGATGATCTCGCACGGGATATTCGCTTGGCGGAAGGCGCGGCCGAAGACCGCCACATCGAACTCGTCGTCTTCCACCAGCAGGACACGTAGCGGCGGGGAAGCGCTGGCTGCCGGTGTGGCTTCGGACGTCATCCCACGGCCTCTCGATTCAGAACGTCTCGCGCGTGGTCACCAGCCACTGGATTTTGTCGGTGTCGCCATCCAGCGGGTAGGCGACGTCGAGGTGGACCATGGTCCCCTTGGACGAGCGGCTCGAGCTCAGGCGCAGCCCCAGGCCGACATCCTTGAGCACACCGTGGCCGCTGTCGCCGCTGGCGTACCAGGCGCGCCCGGCATCGACGAAGACCGCCGCACCGGCGTTGACCAGGTTGAACAGCTCCCAGTTGGTGTAGAAGCGGTGCTCGAGGCTGAGCAGGAATCGCCGGTCGCCGTCTTGAAAGCGTCGCGGGTAGCCGCGCAGGCCGTTGTCACCGCCGAGCAGCAGCTGGCGCTCCGGATCGAGATTCCACGCCGCGTCGACTCGCAAAGCGATCTGTAGCCGATGCTGGCCGAAGGTGTGCAGGAAGTAGCGCATCTCACCGCCGACGGTGATGTTCTCGTGCCCACCCTTGCCCCAGCGTCCGGCGGCGTGGCCGGAGAACAAGAGGGTCTGGGCGTTCTTCGAGCGCCAGCCCGAGCGCACGTCGAAGGCGAAGACCGCTTGATCCTTGTCGCCACCCCAGGCGTCCGACGACCAGCCAAGCCTGCCGCGCACCTCGGTCCCGAGATTGAGGTCCTCGGTTCGCATGAGCTGGTCGAGGTTGTGGGTCTCGATGTAATTGTCTTCCACCGACTCGAAGCCGATCCAAGGGTAGGAAAGGGTCCGCGTGGCAGGGAGAACGAAATCCTCGTGGGTCTCGTCGTTGGCTCGGAAGCGGCTCTCGTCGTAGGTGTAGCCGAAGAGCCAGCGGTGCGCCCGGCCGCCGACCAGGCCTTTGGAGAGGCCGCCGCGGATCTCGGCCAAGGTGCGCTCGTGCTGGAATCGGTCGGTCACCTCCCCCTGGCTGTAGAGCTTCTCCTGGCGCTCGTCGGAGATCACTTTGGTGGCCGCCGCCCAGCGCGTGTCGAGGGCGAAGAAAGGGCGGCCCAGATCGAAGATCCGACGGTGGCCGTCTGAGTTGGCGGAGTACCACAAGCGGAGCTCGGCTCGGGAGCCGAAAAGGGCATCGTCGACGAAGCGGAAACGACGCGAGCTACGGTCGGGATCATCAGAGTACTTGACATCCAGTTGCCGACCGGTGCCGAGGAAGTTCGACTCCTCGATGTTGAATTGGAAAGTGTTCGCCCCGCCGGAGCGTTGGAGACCGCCACCCAGGCTCAGGGTCCAGACATCGCGGGTCTCGACCATGATGTCGACCCGATTGCCCTGGTAGCGGATCGGCCGAACGGTGGCGTCGTAGAGGTAACTCTGCGATCGCAGGTAGCGTGCGGTCTCGCGCAGAAGCCGTGGATCAAAGGGCTCGCCGCTGGCAAAGAGCAGCTTGCGCTCGATCACCCGCGGCCGGGTCGTCATGTGGAGACGGTTGGCGATGTTGAACAGCAGCTTGTCTTCGTCCTCGCGCGACGGGTCGAAGATGTTCTGGGTGCGGATAAAGATGTCGCCGATCACCGCGCCCTGAGCGATGAGGAAGTCGTCGGGCGGAACAGACGAGGAGGCGAAAGATGGCGCGCTGGGCCCGGTGGCGCTGTCGTCTGCTGGGGTCGGCTCGGCGGCGCCGGATAGCGCGGCGATGACCAGGAGAACGAACAGCCAGGGGCTCTTCAAATCGATGCCTCTGCGAAGGTTTCAGCGGCCATAGTTGTCGGTCGCGAGACGGGGCGATTCTACACATGCCTAGGGTGCTAAGGCATCCTTAGGATGATCCTTCGAGCGGAGTTCTCATGCTACCATAGCCTAATTCGATGTGCTTTTGCCGATAGGTATCGTCGCTCTGGCCGATCTCTCCGAACCCTGTGACGTTTGGGGAGTGGGCTGCCAACCAGGGCTAGCCGCAAAAATTCAGCAGCCTGTAGCTCCGACGCTCAAAGGCCCGCGCTCTGGAGCCCTACGTCGGGGCCTAGAAAGGCGCAGTGCTCTTGCGATGGCTCCGTCAAACAGAGGGGGGAGTCAGCCAAGCCTGCGTAAACGCTGCAGGTCGGATTCGTTGTCGACGTCGGCAAGCTCGCGGGGGTCATCGACTTCGACTTCGACCAGCTCTGATGCGTACCGCGGCAGGACGGCGCGGCCGCCGGTGTCGCCTTTGAGCTGCTCGAGCTC
>JBCCGX010000304.1:0-9463 GCA_039029035.1 Acidobacteriota bacterium
ATGTTGAAAGTCTTCGAGAAGGACGGCCTGCTGACCCTGGGGCGAGGCTCGATCCACCTACAGGACCGTGAGGGATTGGTCTCTCGGGCCCAATCGATCGATTAGAGGCTCGGGCCGCCAACTGTCCGATATTGAACACCCCCGTACGCTCCTGAACGGCTCGTCGATCGCGCCGAAACGCCTAAGCGTCCTGTTTGCAGTTATTTGGCTCTGGCCCGGGTCTTGCTTCTCTGGGCTTCCATGCGAAGCCCCAAGATGGACCGTGAGCTGAGTCGCGACGATCGAGTACGAATGAGCCTGCGCCGCTGGCTGCCTGGCATTCTGCTGCTGGCAGCGGCCGGCGGGGGTTTGGTGTGGGCGATCGGCTTGCTCGAGCCGAGCTTGCAGCGCCGGCAGATCCGTACCGGGCGGGTGGAGCGTGGCCCGATCGAGGCCGTGGTCACCGGCTCGGGTACCGCACAACCGGCGGCGGAGCAGGTGGTCTCGAGCCCGATCGAGTCGCGGGTGGTGCGGGTGCTGCAGCGGCCGGGCGCGGTGCTCGAGGCGGGCGAGGCGATTCTGGAGCTCGATGTGGCAGCCTCGGAGCTGAGCCTGGAACAGCTCGTGGGCCAAATCGACCAGAACCAGGCGCGGCGCGAGGAGCTCGAGCTGGAGCTGCAGGAGGCGTTGCTCGACCTGGAGAGCCGGCGCGAGATCAAGGGACTCGACGTAGAGGAGCTCGAGTACCTGCTGGTGCAGCGGCGCGAGCTGTTCGATCAGGGCCTGGTGGCCGAGTCGTTGCTCCGCCAGACGGAGACTCAAGTCAAGCGGGCGCGGATCGAGCTGCGAGCCCTGGGCGACTCGATCGCCAAGGCCCGGCAGGTGCAGGCGGCGCGGCTCGCCAACCTCGATGCGGCGCGCCGCACCCTGGAGCGCGAGCTGCAGCAGGCACGCGAGCAGCGGGCAGGCGCCACGATCCGCAGCGAGCGTGCCGGGGTGCTGACCTCGCTGACCACCGATGAAGGGGTCACCGTGGCCCGCGGCCAGGAGGTGGCGCGGGTCGCCGACCTCGACCGCTTCCGCCTCGAAGCGGTGATCTCCGACATTCACGCCGGCCGTTTGCAGCCGGGGCAAGAGGTTCGCGCGCCGATTACGGAAACGACGATGCTCGATGGCCGGGTCGAACGCATTCTGCCAGCGGTCGAATCCGGCACCCTACGCTTTTGGGTGGCGCTCGACGACCCAGGCCACACCGCGCTGCGCGCCAATCTCCGCACCGATGTCCTGATCGTCACCGCCCGCAAGCCTTCGGTGCTGACTCTCGCCAAGGGCCCCTATGCCAACGGCACGGGCGAGCAGGAAGTCTTCGTCGTCGACTCCGACGACCACCTCGCTCGCCGTCGCACCGTACGCTTCGGGCTCGCCGGCTACAAGCGCTACGAAGTGCTCGAAGGACTGGACGAAGGGGACGAAGTGATCCTCACCGACGTCACCGATTACCTCCACATGCCACAGGTCGGGCTCCGTTGACGACTGTGGCGAAATGAACCCGACGAAGGACAAAGGTTTTTTCAGCAAGAAGCGAGGCCCTGTGGAGCGAGCAGGCAGCGAACGGGTTTGAGCTGAAGAGCGTTCCGTATGGCACAACCTTCCTCAAACGATGCTTTGCGGCAGGCCAAGCAGCTGAGGCGAGTTTGAGCTGCGGCACAGCCCACAGGGCCTCGCGAAATCGCGGTTACTCAGGACAAGACTAGGAGAACCAACATGATCCAACTGGAGAATGTCGAAAAGATTTACCGCACCGATCGGATCGAGACGGTGGCATTGTCGAATGTCAGTCTCGGGGTCGAGGCCGGCGAGTTCGTGTCGATCATGGGGCCTTCGGGCTGTGGCAAGTCGACCCTTTTGAACCTGATGGGTCTGCTCGACGAGCCGACCGAAGGCACGGTGTCGGTAGCCGGCGAACCGGTGACGTCGTACAGTGACCGCAAGTTGGCGAAGTTGCGCAATCGACGCATCGGCTTCGTCTTCCAGACCTTCCATCTGATCGCCGACCTGTCGGTGGTCGACAACGTCGAGATCCCGCTGCTCTACCGTCGCATGCCGGGCAAGGAGCGTCGCCAGCGCGCCCTGGCGGCCCTCGAAAGGGTGGGACTGTCGTCCCGCGTGCGCCACTTCCCGTCGCAACTCTCGGGTGGACAGCAGCAGCGGGTGGCGATCGCCCGCGCGATCGTCGGCGAGCCGGCCGTGCTGCTGGCCGATGAGCCCACCGGCAACCTCGACAGCAGCATGGGCGATGAAGTGATGGCGATCCTGCGCGGCCTACAGGACGAAGAGCAGACCACCATCGTCATGGTCACTCACGACGAGCGCCTGGCGGGCCAGACCGATCGCCGGATCCGCTTGTTCGACGGCCGGCAGGTCAACTAAGGAGCCGGGAGATGCTCGAGAACTATCTGAAGATCGCCATCCAGGTCCTCAAGCGGCGCAAGTTCTTCACCTTCGTCAGCCTGTTCGGCGTCAGCTTGACCCTGGTCGTCCTGATGGTCGCGGTCGCGGTGCTCGATCAGATGGCCGGGCCAAAGGCGCCGGAGATCCATGCCGACCGCACCCTGGGGGTCTACCAGCTCACCATGCGTGGGCCGAACAACACCCGCCGCAGCGGCCCGGCCTATTGGTTTCTCGATCGCTACGTCCGCACGCTACCCGACGTCGAGCGCACCACCTTGTTCTCCGACGGCGCCCGCGCCGCCATCTACCGTGACGGCGAGAAAATCGATGTCTATCTCAAGCATACGGACGGCGAATTCTGGAACATCTATGGCTTCCAGTTCTTGGAGGGTGGGCCGTTCACGGCCCAACACGAGGCCGATGCCGAACGCTTGGCGGTGATCAACGCGGCAACCCGGCGGCGACTCTTCGACGGTGCCGAGGCGGTGGGACGAGCGTTCGAAGTCGATGGCCAGCGCTTCCGCGTCCAGGGTGTGGTCGAGGACGTTTCGTTCCTGCGCAACGATCCCTTCAGCGACATCTGGGTTCCGATCTCGACCTCCAAGTCCGACATTCATCGCCGGCCGGCCGTTCTGGGCAATTTCCAAGCCGTCATCCTGGCGCGTAGCCGGCAGGACTTTCCGGCCATCAAGCGCGCCTTCGCCGCGCGGCTGCCCGAAGTCGAGCTGCCCGAGCTCTTCGAAGAGCTCAAGGCCTCGGCAGCGACAAGGTTCGAGCACGCTTCGCAGGAGATCTTCGCCGACGACTACAACACCGAGCCTCACCCCTGGAGCCTACGCTTCACTATCGGCGCGACGATCCTCCTTTTCATGTTCCTGCCGAGTCTCAACCTGGTGAACCTGAACGTCAGCCGGATCATGGAGCGGGCGTCGGAGATCGGCGTGCGCAAGGCATTCGGCGCTTCGTCCTGGACCCTGGTCGGCCAGTTCGTGGTGGAGAACGTGCTGCTCACCCTGCTCGGCGGTGTGATCGCCTTCGGTCTCTCCGCCGGCGTCCTGCACTTGCTCAATGGCGTCGCGCTGATCCCCTACGCCAGCTTCCAGCTCAACCTTCGGGTCTTCCTCTACGGCCTCCTCCTCGCCCTGGTTTTCGGCTTGTTCTCCGGCGTCTACCCGGCTTGGAAGATGTCCCGGCTGCACCCCGTCAACGCCCTGCGGAGGAGATCCCTATGATCCACCACATGCTCAAGATCGTCTGGAATCGCAAGAGCTCCAATGCCCTGATTATCCTCGAGGTCTTCGTTTCCTTCCTGGTGGTCTTCGCGGTCACGGCGGCGTTGATCTTCAGCTGGTCGACCTACCAGCGGCCGTTGGGTTACGAATGGGAAGACGTCTGGCACGTCCTCTTTCGCCTCGGCGACACCGAGAACCTCGACAAAGAGGCGACCGCCGAGGCGAACGAGACCGTCAAGCGGCTGGTGCGCGAGATCGAAACCCTGGATCCGGTCGTACGGGCCGCCGCGGGGCACTACCCACCCTACCTGCGGGACGACTGGTCCTGGAGCTGGACCACCAGTGACGAGCGCGAGATCCGGACCGAGATCATCCGCGCCACGCCGGAATTCGCCGAGGCCCTGCAGATCGAGACGGTCGGGGGACGTTGGTTCGAGGCGAGCGATGCGGCCATGCATTGGAAACCGGTGGTGATCAACCGCCGTCTGGCGCGCGATCTCTTCGGCGACGAGGATCCGATCGGCCAGCGAGTCGACAAGGGAGAGCCAGACGAGGACGACGACGAGCTGCGGGTGGTCGGCCTGATCGAGGACTACCGCAAGGGCGGCGAGCTCGCAGCACCACGAAACATCCTCTTCCAGCCCGCCTGGATGGACGGCTCAGGGCCACCCCTGACCCACCTGGCGATTCGACTGACACCAGGGACTTCGGCCGCCTTCGAGGAGACTCTGACGGAGCGCATGCAAGAGGTGGCGCCGGAGTGGTCTTTCAGCGTCCGCCAGCTCGCCACCAAGCGGGAACAGTACCTGCGGCTGACCCTGGCGCCGCTCTTCGCAGCCGGCGTGGTCGCTGGCTTCCTGATCCTCATGGTGGCTCTCGGCCTGGTCGGCGTGCTGTGGCAAAATGTCACTCAAAGGACCCTGGAAGTCGGCTTGCGGCGGGCCAAGGGAGCGACCCGCCCCCATATCCACTGGCAGATTCTGGGTGAGATGATGACCATCGCGACCCTCGGCATGGCCCTCGGCATCCTGGTCGTCGTCCAGGTCCCGGTCCTGGGCTGGTTCAGCTTCCTCGATCTCTCGACCTACGTGCGCGCCTTCGTTGTGTCCATCGCCACGATCTATCTCTTGTCGGCGGTCTGCGGCCTCTACCCGAGCTGGCTGGCGGCGCGTATTCAGCCGGCCGAGGCCCTGCACTACGAGTAGGCGCGGATGATCCTCATCGTCGACGACGACGCTTCGGTCACCGCCTCCCTGGCCCTGCTCCTGGGGCGCCAGGGCTACGAGACCGCGACCGCTGCGTCGCCGGCCGAGGCGCTCGACCTTTTGGCGCGCCGGCCGTGCCGCGCCGTGCTGCAGGACATGAACTTCACCCGCGGGACCAGCGGCGAGGAGGGGCTCGAGCTGCTGCGGCAGATCAAGCGTCGGCAGAGCGAGCTGCCAGTGATCCTGATCACCGCCTGGGGCTCGATCGAGCTCGCTGTCGCCGGCATGCAGAGCGGTGCGGCGGACTTCATCACCAAGCCGTGGACCAACGAGCAGCTCCTCCAGGCGCTCGCCACCGTGCTCGACGTGGCGGCGGTGCGGGCTACCGGCTCACAGGCCAAGACCCCCGCGCGCGAGGAGCTCGACGAACGCTACGACCTGGTGGGGTTCGTCGGCCGCGATCCCAAGCTGCTACGCATCCTCGATCTGATCGGCCGCGTCAGCTCGACCGACGCCTCGGTGCTGATCACCGGCGAAAGCGGCACAGGCAAGGAACTGCTGGCCGAAGCCATCCACCGCAACAGCAAGCGGCGCGGCGGGCCGTTCGTCAAAGTCAACCTCGGCGGCATCTCCTCCACCCTCTTCGAGAGCGAGATGTTCGGCCACGTCCGTGGCGCCTTCACCGACGCGCGGCAGGATCGCATCGGCCGCTTCGCCCTGGCCGACGGCGGCACTATCTTTCTCGACGAGATCGGTGAGGTCGATCCCAGCGCCCAGGTGAAGCTCCTGCGAGTCTTGCAGGATCGCACCTTCGAAGTGCTCGGCTCGAGCACCACGCGCCGGGTCGATCTGCGGGTAGTCTCGGCGACCAATCGCGACTTGAGCCAGATGGTGGCCCAGGGCAGCTTTCGTGAAGACCTGCTGTATCGGCTCAATCTAATCGCTGTCGAGCTGCCGCCGCTGCGCGAGCGGCGAGACGATATCCCCCTCCTGGCCAAGCACCTGATCGACGGCTGTGCTCGCCTCTACGGCCGCGACGGCTTGCGGTTGGCGCCGCCCGCGGTGGACTGGCTGATGAGCCAGGGCTGGCCGGGCAATGTGCGGCAGCTCAAGCAGGTCATCGAGCGCGCCGTGCTCCTGGCGCGCGACGAGACGATCCGCGCCCCCGAGCTCGAAGAGCTCGAAGAACTCGGTCAGCGCGATCAGCCGGACCGCGCCTTGCCGGCCGCCGGGTCGATGACCCTCGATGAGATGGAGCGGGCGATGATCGTCAAATCCCTGCAGCACTACCGCGGCAACATCTCGCGCGTGGCGAAGGCCCTGGGCCTCAGCCGGGCGGCGCTCTATCGCCGGTGTGAAAAGTTCGGCATCGAGTACGGCAGTGAGTCCGCGGCTGACTAAATGACCCTGCGTACCAAGTTCCTCGTCTATGTCGTGATGCTGCATGGGCTCCTGGCAGCCGCTGCCGCTTTCCTTTTAAAGGAGCACCGTGACTGGCTGTTGGCGGTCGAAGCGGTGTTTTTGCTCTCGATCCTCGTCGCTATCCGCCTGGTGCGCTCGTTCTCGGTGCCGCTCGATCTCATCCGCACCGGCACCGAGTTGATCAACGAAGCCGATTTCACCACCCACTTCACGCCCGTCGGTCAGGCGGAGATGGATCGCCTGATCGGTGTCTACAATCGGATGATCGATCAGCTGCGCGAGGAGCGGCTGCGCGTGCGGGAGCAGAACGAGCTGCTCGACCGGCTGGTCGAGGCCTCACCCGGTGGCATCGTGCTGTGTGACTTCGACGGTCGTATCACCGATCTCAATCCGAGTGCCGAGGCCCTCCTCGGCGTCGAGCGAGCCAAGGCTGTGGGTCAGTCCTTGGCCCAGCTCGAGAGTCGGTCGACTCTCGCCGCAGCACTGGTCGATCTGGCGACCGGCGAGTCGCAAGTGATCGCGCTGGGTGGCGGACGGCGGGTGAAGTGCCAGCGGGCCGGCTTTCGCGACCGCGGCTTCGCCCGCAGCTTCTATCTACTGGCCGAGCTCACCGAGGAGCTCCGGCAATCGGAGAAGGCCGCCTACGAGAAGCTGATCCGCATGATGTCGCACGAGGTCAACAACTCGGTCGGTGCGGTCGGCTCGCTGCTCGGCTCGGTGCGGGGAGCCGCTGCCGGCCTGCCGCCAGACGAGCGACCGGAGATCGAACACGCCATCGACGTCGCCGCCGAGCGTCTCGACCACCTGCGTGTCTTCATGGACGGCTTCGCCGACGTCGTGCGACTGCCGGAGCCGGACCGGCGACCCTGCGACGTCGCACGCCTGGTGGACGATCTCATCGTGCTCCTCGGACCATCGATGGAAGAGCGCCACATCCAGCTCCTGCGCGAAGGCGAGCGCCGGCTGGCTCCGGTCGACCTGGATAAGAACCAGATCGAGCAAGCCCTGGTCAACGTGGTCAAGAACGCCGCCGAAGCGATCGGCGAGCACGGCATCATCACCCTGCGCCTAGGCCAAGACCACGGCTGCGGCTGGATCGAGATCGAAGATTCCGGCAGCGGCATCCCCCCCGAGGTCGCTGCCCAGCTGTTCACGCCGTTCTTCACCACTAAGGACAACGGCTGTGGCCTGGGGCTAACCGTGGTCAAGGAGGTGCTGAGCCGACATGACTTCCCCTTCTCGCTCGAGAACGGAGCAGGTGGGGGAGCGCGGTTCCGCATCGATCTGTGAGCCACCGGCGCGACACCTCATTGAGAGGGATTCAGCACAGCAGTCCAGATCGTCTCCTCGAGTCTTTTCAAATGGCTGGACGACATCAAGTCGCCTTTGTTGACGGCAAGGCGGCGACGGATTGCTCTGAATCACGGGCAAAAGCAACTCGAGCGTGACTCGACGCTACAAATCGCCTTCGAAGCCCTTGAGCCCACGAATTGCAGCTACCAGTCACGAGCAAAGAGCCTGTGACCGTAATTTGTTTCTGCAAATCCCGTTGAGTTGCGCTGATACCGCGAATTTCCGTTTCAAGTCACGAGCAAGAAGCTTTCGGACGTGATTTGTATCTTCAAATCCCGTTCACACCACCTCTGGCTCAGCTCTTGGAAAATACGACTGACACCCCGAGGTTGCAGAGATGAGACGGACACTCCAAGGGTGCACACCAGGGGAAACCTCGACGCCGGTGACTCGATCCGGCGCCACAAAGCGTCTCAAGGTGTTGTGCGGCAAACATCAGAATGGAAGGAGGTGATCCCCATGCAACTCGCAACCAACCTCAAGGCAGGCCTGGACCTGGGTGGCGGACCGCTGCCCAACCCTCGGGACATCAGCAACTGATCCCGCTCAGGCAGATTGAACCGATCGTCCGGCCGGGAGTGGCTCCCCGGCCGGGCGCCTGAACCATTACAAGACCGTAACCCCCGCGCACTCGTAGCGTGGGTACAATGCTTGCTCGGCGTAGCGGTACCCACCATGCGAATCCTCATCATCGAAGACGACGAAAGCGTCGCCAACTATGTGGCGCGAGGCCTGCGCGAAGAAGGCCACACGCCGGAGGTCGCAGACACCGGTCGTTCGGGACTGATTCGCGCCACCACGGAGCCTTTCGACGTGTTGGTGGTCGATCGCATGCTGCCGGATCTCGACGGCCTGGCGCTGGTCAAGACCCTCCGCGGATCGGGCAGTCCCGTACCTGTCCTCTTCCTCACCGCGCTGGGTGATGTGGAGCACCGTGTCGAGGGCCTAGAGGCGGGGGGCGACGACTACCTCACCAAGCCGTTTCACTTCTCCGAGCTCCTGGCACGGGTGATGGCGCTGCACCGACGCACCGCCCAGGACAGCCCGTCGACCGTTTTGCAGGTGGCAGACCTGGAGCTCGATTTGCTGAGCCGCGAGGCGCGCCGGGCCGGCAAGACCATCGCGCTCCAGACTCGCGAGTTTCAGCTGCTAGAGTTCATGATGCGCCATGCCGGCCAGGTGGTGACCCGTACAATGCTCCTCGAGCGTGTTTGGGAAGTTCACTTCGACCCTCAGACCAACGTGATCGACGTCCACATCTCGCGCCTACGCAACAAGATCGACCGTGGCTTCGAACAGCCCCTGATCCATACGGTCCGTGGGGCGGGCTACGTACTGAGGGAGCCGCGCGAGGACGAATGAAGCGTCTGCTGCGCAGCTCGACCTTGCGGTCGGCTGTCCTCGCTGCGCTGGTGGTGTGGGCTCCCGGTGCGTTGCTCTTCAGCCTGTACCACCGCGAGTGGACCTTTCACCTGCTGGAACAGAGCCTCGAAGAGCTCGATGAGCCCCTGGAAGATCTCTTCGAGTTTGCCCGTGAGGAGCAGCGGCCGGAGCTCGAGATCGAGCTCGGTGAGCCACTCGAGATGGACGAGGTCGAGGACGAATCGCCCGCCTCGTTCCTGCGTCGCTATGTGCGGCGGATCCGCCAGGAGCAGAGCTTTCGCATCGCCGATCTCGGCCTCGACGCGCGGCTCGCCCTGCTCGGCGAGAGTGAAGCCGATCTGACGGGGCTACCAGTAGACGACCTCGTGGACCTGATGCTCGAAGAGATTCCGGAGCCGTTTCACGATGTCGTGGAAGGCTTGATGGACTGGCGTCTCG
>JBCCGX010000305.1:0-9460 GCA_039029035.1 Acidobacteriota bacterium
GCACCCCCCAGCCCCCAGACCTCGGTGATCCCCAGTCGGTCGAGCACGTAGCGCAAAGCACTCGAGCTCTCCCACGACCGCGGCGGCGTAACGACGACGATCTCCCCGACGCCGGCCAGCCGCGCCGGAACGGCGGTCATCACCACCGTCGAGGGGTAGGCCGCCCGGCCGCCGGGGACGTAGATCCCGACCCGGCTGAAGGGCGTCCGGCGCTCGACCAACTCGACACCGTTCTCCGACAGCCAATAGCCGGGATGCACCTGGCGCTCGTGGAAACGCTCGACCGCCACGATCGAGCGCTCCAATGCCTCCTCGACGCCGGCCGGCAGATCGCCATCGGCCTCGGTAGAGTTCAGACGCAGCTCGTCGAGCGAGCGGGCCGCCGAACCGTCGAAGCGCCGGACCGCCTCGAGCAAGGCACGATCCCGGCCCTGACGTACCGACTCGACGATGCGTCCGGACCGTTTGAGGATCTTCGGATCCAGCAGATCGTCGCCGCGGTCGCGGAGCTGCTGTAGGAACTTGCGTCCGCGCCGCGAGTTGCTCGCCAGGATCTTGAACGACTTCATTGCACCACCTCCGCCGCCTCGAGAGAATCCATCCATTGGTTGAGCTGGGCCCGATGCACCTGGTAGGCAGATCGGTTCACCACCAGGCACGGTGCAACCCGCCGCACCATCTCGAGCTCGGACAGACCGTTGTCGCGCAGGGTCTGCCCGGTTTGCACGATATCGAGCGCGATCTCAGCCAGATCCAACAGCGGCGCGAGCTCCACCGAGCCGTTGAGCTTCAACACGTCCGCCCCCCAAGAGCGATCAGCCAAGACCGCCTTTGCCGTGCGCGGATACTTCGACGCCAGGCGAATCTGCTCACCTGCCTGCGGCAACCCACGCTCGTAGCCGATCAGCGACATGCGGCAGTGCCCGTCGCGAAACCGCACCGGGATCAACAGGTCGCCATCAACTTCCTCCAGCACGTCCGACCCCACCACCCCGCAATCCGCGATGCCGTACTGGACATAGAGCGGAACGTCCCAATCCTTGAGCAGCAGCACCTCCAGGCCATCGTCTGGAAAGACGATCTGCAGGCGTCGATCCTTGAGCTCCAGGCCGGATAGACCGATGCCGGCCGCACGGAAACCCTCGAGGGCAACCGCGAGATTGCGCCCCTTGGGCAACGCCAGCCGAATCATCGTCCCTCCTCCGAGCTCTGCGATGCTTCGCGACCGCGCCCCAGCAGCCGATCCAGGCTGAGAGAAAAGCCGGCGGCGGTGACGTCGGCGCCGAGACGCTGAAACAGGCCGTCGTAGCGGCCTCCACCCCCGACCGGCTCGGCCGCAGCACCGACGAAGGCGCGGAACACCAGGCCGTCATAGTAGGCTCGCGGCCCCACGCCGGCCTGCAGCTCGGGCGCCAGCGCCTGATCGGCGAATTCCGCCAGATCGACCCGCAGCTCGATCTGCGGAAAGGCGGCCTCGAGGTCTCGGCGAAAGGCAAGAAGCCGCTCCAGGCGCTCGGCTGCGCCGGCACCGAGGGCCGCCGGATCGTCCGGTATGCCGTTCTCGATCACTTGACCCAAGGCAGCGCTGCGCTCTCGGGCGACACACCGCTCGCGGCGCATCACCGCAGCGGCCAAAGCCGCAGCTTGGTCCCCGCCGGCACCGTCCAACAAGAGCCGGTCGAGCGCTCCGGCAAAGCCCAGGACGACCAGCAACCGGCGTCGTTCGCCGACACCCAAGAGCTCGAGGAACTGGCGCAGAGCCCGGCGTTCACCCTCTTGTCCCCCCATGCCGAGAATCTCGGCGCCCAGCTGATACGTCTCGCGCAACCGTCCCGCCCGCTCTTCCTGGTAGCGCAGCACGTCACCGCGGTAGAAGAGCTCGAGCGGTAGGTCGAGTGAGGCCAGGCGCGGTGCGATCAGTCGCGCCAGCATCGGCGTGAAGTCGGCCCGTAGGGCCAGTACCTCACCGTCGCGGTCGACGAAGCGGTAGAGCTCGTCGCGAGACACCCAGGTCGAGGCGGTCTTGCCGAGCATCGCCTCGTAGGGGTCAAGGTAATCGACCACGGGCAGGATCACTTCGGAGAAACCACCCCGCGTCAGCTGACGCACGAGCTTCTCCTCCAGCTTCCGATGCCGCAGAGCACTATCGAAGAAAAGCGCTGCAACGCCTGTGGGGAGGGCCGCCGAAACCCTCATAGGGCTTCTCCCGATCGTGGGAGCGACCGATCGATATCTTGGCTGTTCTGATTCACGAGTTAGAACCTCTTTCCAGGTTGTCCGGAAAGAGGTTTTTCTCGTGCGGTGAAGTCCTCGTCCCGGATTGCCTACCGGGACAGCATCCCGGCTTCAGAAACCGTGATGATGCACGCCATACCACCAGCAGCTGCTCATGCAGCTCTGCGCCGCCCGCGTGGATACGGAGTCGGCCGCTGGGGTGTGGGTGTTTTGAGTCATTTCGTAGCTCTCTAGCTGGCTCGCTTCACCGAAGCGGCAACAGTAAAGCATCGATGGCAGAGAGTGTCAACGAAAAATTTCAGCGACCGACGGCCCCAGGGGATTCTCGAGGAGCCCAGCCGCCGTTGCTATACTCCCTAACCGTTTACCCACTCTTTCGACCCTCGAATACGACCCTCGAGAATCTGGAGGATGCTTTGGACAAGCAAACCCTGATCGACCATCTCAACGAAGACCTGGCGGGTGAGCTGGGGGCGATCATTCAATACCTCACCTACGCCGCCAAGGCGACCGGCCCCTACCGTCCGCAGCTCTCTCAGTTCTTCCTCACCGAGGTCGCCGACGAACAGCTGCACGCGCAGTATCTCGCCAACAAGATCGTCGCCCTGGGTGGCGAGCCGACGACCGTGCCACGCCCGGTGCCGGCGGCGAGCAACAATCGCGAGATGCTCGAAGCGGTGCTGGCGGCGGAACGGCAGGCCACCGCAGACTATGCAACACGAGCCCAGGAAGCCGATGCTTACGGCGACAAGGGCTTGGCTGTTCAGCTCGAAGACATGGTGCGCGACGAGAGCGGCCACTCGGAGGAAACCGAGCGCATTCTGCGCGATTGGCCGCTGTAGCTCCACACAGCGAGCAGCACCGCAGCAAAAGCACCGCAGCGATGTGCCGCGCCACTGCTACGAGAGCGTGTCGCGGTTCAGCTACTACTCGCCCGAATGGCGATCCAACATCTGGCGTACGCCGGCCACCAGGTCGGCGCGCTGCACCGAGACTTGCGCCGGCTGCTCCTTCCACTTCTCATGGTCCTTGATCTTCTTCGCCAGCTGCGCTCCGAGGTAGAGGTCCTTCAAGGTGACTTCGCCGCTCTCGAACTCGTTGCTGCCGGCGATGATCGCCACCGGCGCACCACGCTTGTCGGCATATTTGAGCTGGGCGCGAAATCCTTTGCTGCCCAGGTAGAGCTCGGCCGGGATATCGGCCGAGCGCAGCTCACTGGCCATGCGCTGGTAGTCCGCCATGCGGTCGCGCTCGAAGACGGTGATCACTACCGGCGCCCGGGCCCGCTCGGCCCGCACACGGCCGAGAGCCTGCAGGGCTGCCAGTAAACGATCGACCCCGATGCTGGCACCGGTGGCCGGGATCTGGGTGCCGGTGAAGCGCTCCACCAGGCTGTCGTAGCGGCCGCCACCGAGTACCGACCCGAACTGCTTCTTCTGGCCGTCTTCTTCGACCTCGAAAGTCAGCACCGCCTCGACCACCGGCCCGGTGTAGTAGGCCAGTCCGCGAACCACGCTCGGGTCGATGATCACCCGATCCTCTTCCAGGTCCATCGCATCGAGCAGTTCGTGGATCTCCTCCAACTCGTCGACGCCCTCCGTTCCCACTTCGCTACCCCCGACCAGCTCGCGCAGCCGACGGCAGACCTGGCTCCGGTCGTCGACCGTGGCTTCGAGATAACCCACGACGATGTCCATCTGATCGCCGCTCAAGCCGGCGCCCTTGGTGTAATCGCCCGACGCGTCCATTCTCCCTTCGCCCAGCAGCAGTCGGACTCCATCGACACCCAATCGATCGAGCTTGTCGATCGCCCGTAGAACGGCGAGGCGCGGTAGCTGACCACCCGCCGCTTCGTCCGGCAAGCCGATGGCGTCGAGGACACCATTCAAGACCTTGCGGTTGTTGAGCCGCAGAATGTAATCGCCGCGCTCGATGCCGATGGCTTCGAAGCTCGTTGCCACAACCGCACAGACCTCTGCGTCGGCCGCCATGTGGGCCGTGCCGACGGTATCGAAGTCGCACTGGTAGAACTCACGAAAGCGGCCTGGGCCAGGCTTCTCCTGGCGCCATACCGGGCCGACTTGGTAGCGCCGGAAAGGGCTGGTCAGACGCGTCCCATGCTGCGCGACGATGCGTGAGAGGGGTGCCGTCAAGTCGTAGCGTAGCGCCACCCATTCGTCGTCGTCCTGCAAGGCGAAAACGCCGCCATCCGGCTCATCGCTCTCGGGCAGAAACTTGCCCAAGGCGTCGACATACTCCAAGGCCGGTGTCTCGAGCGGCTCGAAGCCAAAGCGCTCATAGACATCGACAATGGTGCCGATCAGTCGACGTCGCGCCGCCACATCGGCAGCGAAGAGATCACGAAACCCGCGTGGCACCCTCGGTACCGGCCGAGAGGCATCGTCAGTGGACATAACAAGGTCTCCGTTCAGAGGTCATCGAGCTCGAGAATTTTACGGGCGAGCGGCTCTTCGAGGGTACAGCCGGTCATCAGGCGAAATTGATCGAGGGCTTGCTGCATCAGAACCTCCCGGCCATCGATGGCGAGGTGGCCCAGCTCCCGGGCGGCGCGGGCCAGGCGGGTCGAGCGCCCGCCGTAGACCATTTCGACCACCGTGGCGCCGGGTTGCAACCGTTCGGGGGCGAAGGGTAAGGCATCGTCCTCGCGATGGCCGAGGGCCGTCGCCTGGATCAAGATGGCGAAATCTCCGGGATCGAAGTCGGCCAGGGGCACAAACGGCAAGCGCAGCTCCATCGAGGCCTTGCGACCGCGCTCGGCGCCACGATTGACCAGGGTGACTTCAGCGCCGGCGGCCTGCAAGCCGACCGCCGCCGCCTTGCCTGCCCCGCCGCAGCCGACGACGGCCGCCGGCACCTTCTCGATCTCCACCCCGGCATGGCGCAGGGCCAGTACCACCCCTTCCGGATCGGTCGACTCAGCCTCCCAAACGTTGCCGCGCAAGACCAGGGTATTGGCTGCGCCGATGTACTGGGCGCGTGAGGTGGCGTGACCGGCGACGGCCAGGGCGACCTCCTTGTAGGGTGAGGTCACACTCAGTCCCCAAAGGGGAATACCCAGGCCGTCCAAACTGCCGGCCTCCACTAGATCGAGCCAAAAATCGCCGAACGAATCGGCGTGGAAAGGGACGTAGAGTCCGGGCACGCCGAGCTCGGCATAGGCGCCGTTGTGTAGCCGAGGCGAAAGAGAGTGCATCACCGGCTTACCGACGATGCCAAACAGTCCCTCCGCAGGGTCCATTCGCGGCAGGCCGAAGTCAGCCATCAGCCGTTTGACGGTGAGCTGCCCCGGAGCCGCCGCCACCTCACCGAGGGAGCCATAAACCAAGGGCGAGCCGAGACGCGGTGCCAGCAGGCGGGTCCAGATACCGTTGTCGCCCATGGCGAAGGCCACCACGTCGTCGCGCTGCAACGCCTTGAGCAGCGCCAGGGGGCGGGTCGCGTCGATCGCCTGCTTGGCCTCCGGAATGAGCTTGTAGAACCGCGCTTCCGTGGCGGCGAGCTGCTCGAACCGGCTCATCAGGCCAGCCAGCGGTGTCGGCGGCCCATGCCATGAGATCAGCCGCTTCGCCGGTGGCAAATCGGCCAGCAGCTCGTCTTCGAGATCACGCTCGCCTTCGAGATCGATCAAATCGAACGTCTCCGCCGCCTGGCGTAGACGGCGTTGCCGACTCCGAGTACCGCCCTGGAAACCGCCACCTTCCGCCCGGCTTCTGAGCGTGTAGATCAGTTCGCCGGCGAAGCGGTCCCGCAGCCAGTCGGGATCGACAGACTCCACCAAATCGGCGCGCACCTCGAGGTAGCCGACCTCCGGCGGGAGGCGACGGATCTCCTCACCCTCGGTGGAGGGTGGTGTCGTCAGGCTTGCAACCAGCGTCGTTTTAGACAAGAGGTACCTCGGTTCGAGCGCGAGATCATATCGCGATGGACCAGGCAAAGAGTTACAAGAGAAAAAGCTTCACAAATCCTGACGGATGAGCTATGGTCCGCCTAGCACAACCGCTACGACTCTCGCCACGCCCTCGCCTGCCGCACCGTCTGACACGTCGCCCGTACAAGGTCTATCCCAACCGAAGCAGGGATTCGTACGGAATTCACCAGGAATTCATACGGAGCCCAACGTCTATCTATACCTTGCTCCCATTCCATGGAGCCAACCGAAACGAGATTTCGAGATTGATGAACAACGCTAGATTGCAACACTTGATCGAACGTGCCGCGCGGAGCCGCGGTATCCCCCACGACCTCAGCCGAGAGATCGTCGACCTTGCCCAGCTGCAGCTGCAGGCGGATGGCAAGGCGGAGCGGCCGAAGCGTCAGGACATCGCACGAGCCGTCGACGTCGTCCAGCGCGAGTGGAGCGGCCGCCTCTGGAACGCTCTCGAGCAACTGAGCGCCTGAGAGGGGTTTTGCGCCGCTTCCTCGCGCGGTGCAAGAGAAAACTCTGATGGCCTACGACGAGGGTTTGGCCCAGCGCCTACGGGAACAGCTGGCCGAGCACGAGGTCGTCGAAAAGAAGATGTTCGGCGGATTGGCCTTCATGCTGCAAGGCCACATGGCTTGTGGTGTTTCGGGCGATGATCTGATGCTGCGCGTCGGCCCCGAAGCCCACGAAGAAGCTCTCGCCCGACCCCACGCCCGACCGATGGACTTCACCGGCAAGCCACTGCGCGGCTTCGTTTATGTCGACGCGGAAGGGTTCGCCGAAGATGAGGACCTGGCCGAGTGGGTCGCGATGAGCACTCGCTTCGCCCTGTCGTTGCCGCCCAAATAGGCGCTCCGGCGGAGCCCGATCGACTCAGCGCCACGAGGCTCGGCCTCGTGACCTAGTCCATTTTTGGTTCCAGGGTTCGATTTCCCGGGCCGACTGGCTGGGATAGGCTGATCCGGCCACGAGCCGCGCCCGGATCGCCATTGCCAGGGAGATCACCATGCCCGAGACGTCCTCTTCGCCCGCCGAGCAGCAGCCAGCTCCGCCGACGGTCAATCCGTACGAGGTCAAAGAAAAGGAGCTGCAGGAGCTGCTGGCGATCGTCGCCGACGCCCTGGCGTTCTCTCCCCCGCTCTACCCCAGCTCGATCCTCGGCCATCCGTGGACCTGGATTCCGCCCCATCCGAAGACCTCCGAGTTCAGCGCGGTCAACGCCCAGCAGCTGCTCAAGTCCTTTCAGTACCTGCTCGATGTTTCAGTACCGGCACTACCGGTCGCCCTACCCAAGAACCTACCCGGATTTGGCGACTCGGTGTTCTGGCGGCCAACAACGATCTTGTTCGAGCCGGGCATCAATTACGACCCTTACGCCTTTCCCGACGAAGCCTGGATCTTCGTCAACGGCATCGCCACCAACGACCGCGTCTCACGGATCAACGCCCAATACCTGGTCTCGATGTTCCATCGGCCAATGACTATCATCCAGAATGCCACCGATTCGGTCGGCGTCGACCTGCTCGAATCGGTCGTCGGCAAAGCCTGGGAAGTGCATACGGAGCCGGCCGCCAAAGCCTACCCCTTCATCCATCGCGCGCTACACGATCCGACCAAGAAGCGGGTCGTGGTGATTTGCCACTCCCAGGGCACCATCATCATGAGCAACGTCTTACGGGCCTTGCTCAACGAGGAGCATCGCGACTTCTTGGACCGCGCCGCGCGGCGCGCCGGTGCGGTGGACGAGCGCGACGGCTGCCAGCCTCTCGAGGACCCGGAGCATCTGAACAAGCTCGAGGTCTATGCCTTTGCCAACGCCGCCACCGTGATGTGCCACATGCCCGGGCTGCAGACCTCCCTCGGCCACCCGGTGCCCTGGATCGAGAACTTCGGCAACGAGTTCGACCTCGTTGCCCGCACCGGCATGCTCGCTCCCAACAAGGCCAAGCACGGCATCCTCATCGATGGTGGGAACTACGTCAAAAAGGGCATGTGGGGCCACACCCTCAACACCCACTACCTCTTCGGCATCAACGATCACCTGAGTGATCCGGAGCGGTGCAGCAACGACTATCGTCTGCAGGATGACGGCTCCGGAGCGCCGGAGCGGCCGCGACTCTACAATTACTTCGGCGGCCAAACCCCCGATCCCTACTGAGCCTCGTTCACCGGATCGCTTGCGGCTGATCGCCCGGTCGGCCCGTGGGCTGCGCCGCAGCTCAAACTCGCCTCCGCTTCCCGGCCTCGCACAAAGCTTTGTTTTTCGGAGCCTTGCCTCATACCGAGCGAGCTACAGCTCCAACACGTTCGCTGCGTGCTCGCTCCACGGGCCTCCCTCTCGGGTGCATCAAACCGCATTGCGGGGTGCGATCTAGCCTAGTCCGAATCGAAATCTCCTCCTCGATTCGGCCAGTCTTGAAAAAGAGGGGTTAGAGGGTCAGAGCGAACAGGAGGAGCGGTCGCTGGCTCCTGGATCGCCGCCATATCCCGGGCGCCCGCTGAGTCTTGCTCAGCCGGCGCCGACCAGCGATCTGAAACATCTGTTGTCTCGGGGTCACTGCCCCGTGGAGGAGAACCATGCTCATCAAGACCCGTCTGATCCCGTCTATTCTCATCCTCGGCTTCGCGTTCGTTTTCGATGCCACAGCGCTGATGCCCCAACGCCCTCACTGCGCGGACGTGGTGGAAGTCGAGCTCGGTGCCTGGCGAGAGATCGCTGGCAACGGACCTTTCGAATCGCGCCTTTTTTCTATCTTCGTCGCGGAGCCGGGCGAGCTACTCCTGGACGCCGCGGCTCTGACACCCGGGAGCGAGCCTCGGATCGGCGCGTTCGCATCCAGCTGTGAGTCCGGCGCCGAAGGATCGCTCTACCTGGCACGCCACCTCTCGGGCGGGGTCGTCTCGATCGACCAGCCCGGCTATTACTTCTTTCGTATCACGGCGCAGGACCCATCCGTCCGTTCGGCGGACTATGTCCTGCGTAATCGATTCGCGACCCGCGCCTTCGTCCCTCCCAAAGACATCGAGGAGCCGGAGGAAGATCCTGTCCTGACCCCGCGCAAGGACATCGAGGAGCCGGAGGAAGATCCCGTCCTAGCTCCGGGCAAGGACATCGAGGAGCCGGAGGAAGATCCCGTCCTCCTCACGGAGCGCGACAGCAACGAACCGGCCGACTTCACCTGGCTACTCGACTCGGGGTCCGCAGTAGCGGCCGAGCTTTGCCCGTCATCGAACCGGGATCACGACGACGTCTTCGCCTGCGCTGCGCCGATCGCTCCGCGA
>JBCCGX010000306.1:0-9457 GCA_039029035.1 Acidobacteriota bacterium
ACCTTTTCAGCCGCCATCCAACTGTGCACGGCTCTCGAGCAATACACCCAGGTGACCTTTGTCGGCGAAGAGATCGGTGGCAAGACGAGCCACTACGGTGATTCTCGCAAAACCATTTTGCCTTACAGCGGCCTGACCTTGCGCACGTCGACCGTGTACTGGCGTGATTGGTCAGTCGACGAGAACCGCGGTTCGATTGTCCTCGACCTGCCGGCGCCGCTCACTTCCGGCGACGACTCGGCGGGTCACGATCCGGCTCTTGTAGCGGCTCTCGGCCACGAGCTGCCGCGGGACCGTCTCAAGCAGCTCGTCGCTGTCGATCAGCAGAGCGGCTTCGATTCGGCCACGATAGCCCTCTATCGGCAAATGACCGATATCGCCGCCGGCGGCCGCCACGCGGCGGAGGGAGTCAAGGGCTTTGCCTCGCACCTGGCGAAGACTGGCAGGCTGCAGGAAGCGCGTTTCCTCTTCAGCCTGGTGACAGACCTCTTCCCGGCGGATCAGCAAGCCAGGGAGATGGCCGAGTCGATGACAGCTCGCATCGAGCAACAATGAGGAGGACGACCTCGTTGCCGCTGTCGCGCCGGAGTCGCTGCGGAAGGCGTCCAAGCAGCGGCCACCCCGATCGTCGACCTTGAGCAATAGTGAAACCTCTCGCCTCGCGTCGCGTATTGTAGATCGTCATAGTATGTAGACGATCATCATAAAGATAATCGGCGCAACCGCGGGAGAAGCATGGCCAAGACTCAGAAAGACCTACTCCAAGGCACTCTCGACCTGTTGATTCTCAAGACCTTGCGGCTCGAGCCGATGCATGGCTGGGGGATCGCCAAGCGGATCCAACAGCTGTCGCGCGATGTGCTGACAGTGCAGCAAGGCTCACTCTACCCGGCCCTTTATCGGCTGCAGGACCGTGGCTTGATCCGTTCGCGCAAGGGCGAGTCGGACGAAGGGCGGCCGGTGAAGATCTACCGCCTGACCGCCAAGGGACGGCGCCAGTTAGAAAGCGAGACGGCGAGCTGGCAGCTGGTCTCGGCCGCGGTCAATCACGTTCTGCAAGCGGGTTGAAAGACGGGGTAAAGATGGACCATCTGTGGCGTTGGAGTGAGCGGCTTCGTCGGCTGTTTCGCAAGGACCGAGTCGAGCAAGAGATCGAGGCCGAGATGCGGTACCACATCGAGCGCGAGACACGCGAACGGATCGCCCAGGGCATGGATCCGGCCGAAGCGGAGCGCGCGGCGCGGATCGACTTCGGCAGTATGGAGCGTTACCGGGCCGAAGCCCGCGAAGCACGCTGGGGCCACGCCGGGGACATCCTGGCGCAGGATACGCGTTATGCCCTGCGCATGCTGTGGACCCACCCCGGCTTCACCGCCGTGGCGCTTCTGACCCTGGCGCTCGGCATCGGCGCCTCGACGGCCGTCTTCAGTCTGGTCAACGCAGCGCTGTTCCGCCCCCTGCCCTATGGCGAGCCCGACCGGTCCGTTTGGATCCAGACCCGTTGGGAGGGTAGCCCGAGTGCCTCGATCTCACCGGCCGAGTTCCTCGATTACCGCGACCGCCTGGGCGACGTGTTTGAAAGCGTCGGCGTCTACACCCTGGGGGCGCTCAACATCACCGGCGACGGCGAGCCGATACGGGTACGAGCCGGCTGGCTGAGTGCCGAGCTTCTTCCGGCGCTGGGTGTCGGGCCCGTCGTCGGCAGTCTCTGGTCGCGCGAGGAAGACGAGACCGGCGCGGCGGTCGTGCTGCTGTCCGACGGCTTCTGGCGTCAACACTTCGCCGCCGACCCGGAGGTCGTCGGCCAGACCCTGTCGGTCGACGGCCGTGATCGCCAGGTCCTCGGCGTAATGCCGGCGGGCTTCGCCTTACCTGACGAGCTGTTGGCGGGGACTCCGGCACAGCTTTACGTCCCCTTGGGGATTGGCCCGGCGCAGGTGACCAACCGCGGCAGTCACTTCTTGTCGGGCGTGGCACGGCTACACGAGACAGTCACCCGGGAGCAGGCGTCGGGCGCCATGGCGCGGCTGATGGGTGACTTCCGACGCGAGTTTCCCGACGCCTACAAGGCGGACGACCGTTTCAGTGCGAGCCCGGTGCCGCTGGCCGAGCAGATCCGCGGCCCGATCCGGCAACCGGTGCTGGTCCTGGCGGCGGCGGTCGCCTTCGTGCTGCTGATCACTTGCGCCAACGTCGCCAGCCTGCTGCTGGCGCGGGCCGACCGGCGCGAGCGCGAATTCGCCCTGCGCTCGACCCTGGGTGCCAGCCGCGGTCGGATCGCCGGCCAGGTGGTGGTCGAGAGCACCATCCTGGCACTGGTCGGCGGTGGCCTCGGTCTCGCCGTGGCCCAGGCTGCGACGAGCGGCCTGGTGTATCTACTCCCCTTCGAGCTCCCCTGGCTGGCGGACCTGCGGCTCAACGGTCGCGTGCTCGCCTTCGCCTGCGGCTTGTCGGCTCTGACCGGCCTGATCTTCGGTCTGCTGCCGGCCCTGAGTCTCGGCCGATCGCGCCTCATGGCCGCGCTCAAAGAAAGCGCCAGGACCTCCAGCGGGTCGCGCCGCAGCCAGCGCACCCGGCGCCATCTGGTGATCGCCGAAGTGGCGATCGCCCTGGTGCTACTGGCCGGCGCCGGGCTTCTCAGCCGCAGCTTCGCCCGCCTCCTGGAGGTCGACCCCGGATTTACCACCGAGAACATCGTCACGACCCGCTTGTCCCTGCCGCGATCCGGCTACTCCACCAACGGAGAGGTGGTCAGCTTCTATCGCGAGCTGGTATCGCAGCTGGCGGCGATGCCGATGATCGCCCGTGCCGGTGCGGTGACCAACCTGCCCCTCGCCACACGCCTCGGCGACATGGACTTCGAGATCGAGGGCCAGCCGCTCGCAGAAGGCGCCAACGAGCCAGCAGCGGATTGGCAGGTGGTGACACCAGGCTATTTCGAGACCATGGGGCTCACCTTGCTGCGTGGCCGCGGCGTTCAGGCGAGTGACGTCGCCGAGGGCATCGGTGTGACGGTGATCAACGAGACTTTCGCCAACGAACATTGGCCGGGAGAAGACGCGATCGGCAAACGCTTCAGGCTCCTGGGGGACGGCACGCAACCGGAGATCGCACAAGTGGTCGGCATTGTCCGTGATGTGCGCCACGAGAGCCTGGCGCAGGACAAGCGACCCCAGATGTACTTCGCCCACCCGCAGTTCCGCTTCTGGAACAGTCGCCGTGCCGCCACTTCGATGACCCTGGTAGTGCAATCCCAGCTACCAATAAGCGAACTGCGTGGCTTGATCCGCGGGGCGGTGAGCGAGCTCGACGCCGCCTTGCCGATCTCCGACTTCCGCACCATGACCGAAGTACGCGGCCACGCCATGGCGGTGCCACGACTGCTGATGACCGTCACCCTGGCCTTCTCCCTCGTCGCTTTCGTCCTGGCGGCGGTCGGCATCTACGGCGTCATGGCCTACGCGGTGAGCAAGCGGATCCCAGAGTTCGGTATCCGCCTGGCGCTCGGCGCCCGACCCGCCGAAGTCTCGCGCATGGTGCTGTCGCAAGGCGTCCGCATCGCCCTGATCGGCATCGCCCTCGGTCTCGGTGGCGTCTTCCTCACCACCCGCGGCATCGCCGACCTGCTCTATGGCGTCAGTCCGGTCGACCCCCTGACGCTAGGCATCGCAACGGCCCTGCTCGCCGCCGCCGCCCTCATCGCCTGCTACGCCCCAGCCTTGCGGGCGACGCGGGTCGATCCGGTCGAGCTGCTACGCTCCGAGTAGCCAGCCGAGATCCTAACCGAGAGCCTGGGCAATCCCCGCCGACCTGCCGCCGGGTCGGCGCGGGCCGAAGCTGAATTCAGTTAGACTTTGCCTACACGCTGTGGCCCACAGGCTCGGGGCGGCGTCACTACGACAGGTTGCCGCGAGCCGCAACGAGGATCCGCTCGTCGGAGCGGTCAGTCCAAGGAGGACATGAAGGGCAAGACCTGTTTCTTGCTACTGGCCTTGGTACCCGGCTTGTTGTCCGCCCAGGTCGACCCCGAGCGGCTCGAGGAGCGCCTGGCCGGCGCGACGGGCCACGAGCGGCTCGAGCTCTTGGTCGACCTGGTCAGTGCCTATCGCCGGGAAGATCCTGCCCGGGCCATCGACCTGGGTCAGGAGGCCTTGCGGCTGCTCGAGATCCATCCCGACGAACCTCGGGAGCTCGATCTGTCGCAAGCCTTGAGTCGGGTCCATCGCGGCCGGAGAGAGTACGACACCGCCGCGACCTACGGCGCTCGTGCCGTGACGCTGGCCCGGGGCCACGGCGATCCGAAGCGGCTGGCAAGGGCGCTCGAATCTCTCGGTGAGCTCTACCGCTCGATGAACGACTTCGAGCAGTCCTTGAGCTACTTCCTCGAGGCGCTGCCGATCTACGAAACGGGCCAGAGCCCAGCTGACCTGGGTGACTTGCTGAACGCTGTCGGCACGGTCTATCGCCGACTGGGCAACTACTCCAAGGCCCTGGAGTATTACTTCAGAGCCCACCGAACCCACGAGCAGGCGGGCAATCGCCGGGGCCTCGCTTGGGCAGCGAACTCCATCGGTATCGTCTATCGGGAGCTCGAGCAGCCGGAGCGATCCCTCGAGCAATACCTCGCCGCGCTCGCGATCTTCGAGCGGGAGGGGGAAGAGAGTGCGGTCGCCGCCCTGCTCAACAACATCGGTAGTCATTACCGGCGCCAGGGCAATCTGCAGCAGGCCCTGGATCATTACCATCGATCTCTCGAGATCAAGCAGCGTCTCGGCAACCGCTCGGGCATCGGCGTTCAATTGCACAACATCGGCTACGCGCACCAGGGACTCGGTGACCTCGACCAGGCGATGAGCTACTACACGAGGGCGCTCGCAACGCGTCGCGCGGTCGACGACCAGAAGGGCCTCGCCAACACGCTGCAGCACATCGCAACCGTGCACCACGAGCGGGGCGAGTACGAACAAGCGGTCGAGTTTTTCGAACAGTCGCTGGCGATCGCGACGCGGATTCAGACCCGTGACGAGATCCACGATGCCTACCGGGATCTGTCGGCCACCTATGCCGCCATGGGCCGCTTTCGCGATGCCTTGGCCGCCTCTCGAGAGCACGATCGGATCGAGAGCGAGATCTTCAACGAGCAGAGCAGTCGGGTCATCGCCGAAATGCAGACGCGTTTCGAAGCCGAGCAGAAAGGCAAAGAGATCGAGCTGCTGAAGCAGCAACAGACCCTCGACGCCGCCGAGTTGGGGCGTCAGCAGACCCTTCGCCAAGGGCTTGCCGCCAGCCTGGTGCTCCTGGCGTTGGTGATCTTTCTGATCTACAGCCGCTACCGGCTGCGAGCCCATGCCTCGAGCGAGATCGAGCGCCAGAACCGAGCCCTCGAAGACTCTCTGGCCGAGCTCAGGGATTCCGAGCAACGCTATCGCAGGTTGTTCGATGATCCGAGCGTCGCCAAGTTGGTGGTCGATCCGGCCGGCGATGCGATCCTCGCCGCCAACAAACCGGCGGCCGAGTTACTCGGACAGGCAGTGGCCGAGCTATCCGGGCCGATCGAGCCCGGTACCAGGAGCGCCTGGTTACGTGCCGCCTTGAGCCGCTTCAACGAGCGCCGAGCCGCGGGTGCGCCGACGCAGCACCACCACATGCAGTCGTTCGAGCTCGGAGACGGCTCGGAACGCTATTTCGAGGTGCGGACCAGCGGGCTGCGCCTGGCCAGCCAAGAGACGGCACTGATCACCCTCCAGGACGTGAGTGAGCATCGACGCCTGGAAGAAGAAGCGTTGCGCCGCCAAGAGCGCGAGCGCTACATCGGCGAGCTCGAAGCCAAACAAGCCGAGGCCGAGGCGCGCAGCAGCGAGACCGAGCGCTTCGCTTACTCGGTGTCCCACGACCTCAAAACACCCCTGGTGACCATTCGGGGATTCTTGGGTCTGGTGCAGAAAGACCTGCAACAAGGCCACTGGCAACGCTTGGTGCACGACATCGACCGAATCGATGCCGCAGCACAGAAGATGGAGCACCTCCTCGAAGGGCTACTGGAGCTATCGCGCATCGGCCGGGGCAAGGCTACACCGGCCGAAGTGAGCCTCGCCGAGCTGGCGCAGGAGGCTGTTGCAGAGGCTGCAGCCGGAATCGAAGTGATTGTGGCCGACGACTTACCGCCGGTCGTCGCCGACCCTCAGAAACTCCTCGAGATTCTTCGTCAGCTCATGGGTAACGCGGCGAAGTTCATGGGTGAGCAGCCACGGCCACGGATCGAGGTGGGCTTTCGAGGACAAGAGGACATCGTTTACTACGTCCGCGACAACGGAATCGGTATCGCCCCTTCCTATCACCGCCGGATCTTCGGCTTGTTCGAGCAACTCGATCCGAACGCTGAGGGCACCGGGATCGGGCTGACGCTGGTCGAGCAGATGATCGAAGTCCATCGCGGCAAGATCTGGGTCGAGTCTGCTGGCGAGGGCCGAGGCTCAACCTTCTGTTTTACCCTCGGAATGACGCCGCAAGAGACCGAAGCGATGGCTGCCGGCGAATCACCCCGGGTCGAGATCTAGCGGAGGCGTTCGTGTCGATCAACGCCAGCGCCCTGAGGAGCGGGCTTGCGGTTCTCGCACTGCTCTGGGTACCTACCGGTCGGCTGGCGGCAGACGACGCCCAGCATCTCGAGGCGCGGCTCGCTGGGGCGACCGGCCGCCAGCGCCTCGAAGTTCTCCTCGAGCTGGTCAAGCTCCATCGACGCTCGGAGCCGGCGCGGGCCGCCCGCTTCGGTGAGGAAGCACTCGACCTGCTCTCCGCGGGTGCGGATCGCGGCCTGGAGCTCGGTCTCTCCAACGACCTTGCTCGAGCCAGCTATTGGCTAAAAGACGTGCCGGCCGCCCTGCGTTACGCCGGCCGCGCCGAGCGGCTAGCACGGGCGGCCGATGACCCACCCGCCCTGGCTCAGGCGTTGCACCTGATCGGTGACGTCCGTCGCTCCTTGGGCGACCACGGTCGCGCCCTCGAGGCGACCAACGAGGCAATCGAGTTGTACCAGGAGCTCGGCGACAAGAGTCGTCTGGCAACGGTGTTGAACGATGCCGGTCTCATCTATCGGCGTATGGGTGACTACTCCGAAGCGCTGCGCGTCTACCTGCACTCGCTGCGGCTTCGGACTGAGCTAGGAGACGCGGCTCGGTTGGCCCGGTCACTCAACAACCTCGG
Source organism: Acidobacteriota bacterium (assembly GCA_039029035.1). Classification (GTDB taxonomy): domain Bacteria; phylum Acidobacteriota; class Thermoanaerobaculia; order Multivoradales; family J023; genus JAAELT01. The sequence goes on from JBCCGX010000306.1 coordinate 7,204, forward strand.
GGTCGTCTATCGTCGGCTAGGGCAAAACCACGAGGCGCTCGCGGTCTATCGCCGGGCGCTGACGATCCAGCGGCAGGCAGGGAACCTTCCCGAGGTCGCCCATTTGTTGAACAACATCGGTATCGTCCACAAGCTCGAAGGCCAGGTCGAGGCAGCGATCGAATTCTACGCCCGGTCGCTGGCGGTGAAGGAAGAGCTCGGCGACGACCGGGGCATCGCTACGACACGCAACAATCTCGGTCTGGCCTACGAAGCGTCGGGCGCCCTCGATCGAGCCGAGGTCGAGTACCTTCGGTCGATCGCGATCAGGGAAAGGCTCGGAGAGCCTGCGGGTATGGCCGGCACGATGGTGCGCCTGGCCGCGATCTACCGCCAGCGCGAAGCGTTCGACGACGCGTTCGAGATTCTCGACCGGGCTCTGTCGCAAGCCGTGGGGCCGAGCACCAAAGTAGACCTCCGCGGCGCCTATCACGAGCTTGCGGCCGCCCATGCGGCGGCCGGCCGTCACCGCCAGGCCTACGAAGCCTTCCTGCGCTACAAAGAGATCAAGAGTGAGATCCTGCAGCGACACGATCGAGAGTCCATCACCGCCATGCGGGTGCGGTTCGAATCGGATCAGAAGGAGCAAGAAGCTGCCTTGCTCACGCAGCAAAAGCAGCTCGCCGGCGTCGAGCTGCGCCAACAAGCGACGACCCGACAAACCCTCGTCGCCGCTCTGGCGCTCCTGGCGCTCACCGGCCTCCTCCTCGCCAGCCGTTTCCGCCTGAAGGTGCTGACGTCCCGCACTCTCGGAGAACAGAATCGTCAGCTGGAGCAAACGCTGGCCGAGCTCGGCGACTCACGGCAACGGTATCGCCAGCTGTTCGACGATCCGAGCCAGGCCAAGCTCCTGCTGGATCCGACGAACGGGCGGATCGTCGACGCCAACGATTCGGCGGCGGCGATTCTGGGACGGCCGATCGCCGAGCTCAGCGGCCGCCCCACTGATGGCCTAGGTCACGACTGGCTGAGTGCCATCGCCCAGCGCCTCGATTCCGAGCAGACGAGAGGGCGGGCTCAGTGGGCAGGCGAGTTCACCATCGGCCAGGAGGCAGAGCGCCGCTTCGAGGCCTGGGTCGGCTTCCTCATCGGGAGCGGTGGGCCAACAGCGCTGCTCACGCTGCATGACGTCACCGACCACAGCCGGCTGGAGGAAGAACAGCTCCGGCGGGAAGAGCACGAGCGCTACCTGACCGAGCTCCAGGCCCGTAAGGCCGAGGTCGAGCTCCGCAACGCCGAGATGGAGCGCTTCGTCTACACCGTATCCCACGACCTCAAGGCGCCGTTGGTGACGATCCGCGGCTTCGTCCGGCGGATGCGCCAAGACGCGACCGCTCGCGACCGGGACCAACTGCACCACGACGTCCGGCGGATCGACACCGCCGCAGGCAAGATGATGACCTTCCTCGAGGACCTCCTCGAGCTGTCCCGCAGCGGCCGGGTCATCGACGCGCCCCAGTCGGTCCAGCTGGTCGATGTGGCACGCGGGGCGACGAAAGCCGTCGAGGGTGAGCTCAGAGAGAGCGGCGTCGAGGTGGGTATCGCCGAGGATCTACCGGTGGTGCAGGGCGATGCACAGCGGCTTCTGGAAGTCTTCCAGAACCTGATCGACAACGCCGCCAAGTTCATGGGGGATCAGTCCACACCGAGGATCGAGGTAGGCTGGCGGCGGGAGAGCGAGCCGGTCTTCTTCGTGCGCGACAACGGCATCGGCGTGGCGACGGGCGACCGCCAGCGAATCTTCGGACTCTTCGAACGCGGCTCCGGCAAGCGACGGGGCCAAAATGTCGAGGGCACGGGCGTGGGTTTGGCAGTGGTCAAACGGATCGTCGAGGTCCACGGCGGCCGGATCTGGGTCGAGTCCGAGGGCGAGGGCCTGGGTTCGACCTTCTACTTCACCTTACCTGGCATCGAGGAGCAGCCACAGCTGGGCACGAAGCTGTCTTTGGAAGCTGGCCCTTCACCGCTTTGAGAAGCTATTGCGCAGCCATCTTCGCATCGATTTCGGCACATGGCACAATCCGGTCACGGGATGCGGCCGTACTGCCAGCGAATCCGAACCCGCCAAACTGAACCCGCCGAACCGATCCGCGCTCACTGCGTGAGGAGATCTCCAACGCATGTCCAAGAACTCCCCGGCGCCACCTGCCCGCTCACTGACCGTCGCCATCGTCCAGGCGACGACCGAGTCGTCCGCCGAGCAACACCTGGACAA
>JBCCGX010000307.1:0-9453 GCA_039029035.1 Acidobacteriota bacterium
CTCCGGCAGCCGGCACGCGCCAGACCTGCACCGTGTGATCCCGCCGCAGCGCCTCGAGGATCAGGCCGGCGCGCATCGCCAGGCCGTTGCCGGCGGTGGCCGGTGCGATCGGGGTGATCAGGAGGGCGGCAGGCTTTGGGGACCCGTCCGGGTTCGACATCGGGAGCATAGTACCGTGCCCGTGCATCCGGCTTTACTCGCCGGCGGCTGACTTTCACCACGGCCTGCTAGCGGGCGAAGGCGGCGCGGCCCGGCGCGCGCGACGCTCCGCTAGCTGTCTCTTGACCGCCAGCTCCCGGCTCGGGAAGTCGGCCTCGAGCCGGCGGTAGATCTCGGCGGCCTCGGCGTACCGTTCGAGGTGAAACAAGCTGGTCGCGAGGGCCTCCGGCGCCCAACGGCGGAACAGGCGCTCCTCGGTGGCGAATTGACGCGCCACCTGTTCCTCGAGATCAGTCGCCACGAGGGGCTCGAGCAGGGGGATCGCCTCGGCCCAGCGCCGGCCCGAGACGAGATGGCGCGCCTTCAGCCAGAGCAGGCTGGGATGGCCCGGAAAGCGGGCCAACGCCTCCTCCCACAGGCCGGCGTCGAAGTACTCCTTATGCGACAGCTGATGACCGAGCAACGCCAGGTAGGGCAAGCACATGACAATCGAAGTGCCGGGCGCGGCACGGATGACTTCGAGGCCTTGCCGCCAAGCAGTCTCCGCCTCGTCGTGGCGCTCGAGCGCAGCCAACGTCTGCCCGAGATGCCACCAGGAGTAGATATGCCCCGGATCCTGCCGCACCCGGGCTTGGAGCAGGGGCAAGTTGCGCGGGTGTTTGTGGGAGATGTCGCCGTCGTAGCCCAGGTGATGGAGCGCGAGCTCGCTGTGCTCGATAACGCGCCGCTCCCGCGCCGCCAGCTGATAGAGATCCGGTAGGTGGGTTTCGTGGATCACACCGCGAAATCGAACCGCCTCGTGACGCCGGAAGAGGCGCGGCTCACGGTAGAAAGTGAAGCCCGTCGCCGGGCGGAACTTGACCGTCAGGCCGACGATGCGGGGCTCCTCGAGCTGCGACCGTACGCTCGGCGGCAGGCCAGAGGTCAACCGCTCGTCGGCGTCGATGTAGAGAATCCAGTCGCCGGTGCAGGCGTCGAGGGCGACATTGCGCGCCGCGGCAAAGTCGTCCTGCCAGGGATGGTGCAGGAGACGAGCGCCCCGGGAACTCGCGATATCGCAGGTGCGATCCACCGATCCGGTGTCGACGACCACCACCTCGTCGGCGACCCCGGTCAAGGAATCCAGGCAATCGCCCAGGAACCTTTCTTCGTCCCGGACGATGAGAGCCGCCGACAGGCGGGCCGTCCCTGAGCGCCCAGAGCTCAGCACACCACCTGCCGACTCCGCCGCGACCCGACTCAGTCGATCGAGAAGCTCATCAGCTCGACCGGCACGAGGGTCGGCTGGTAGTCCTCGACCTCACCGTCGAGCGCCACGCCCGTCGGCGCCAGGCCGCCAGCGCTGCTGATCCGGAAGCGGGCGAAGGTGGAAACGTTCGGTACGGCGCCCGCCGGCACCGCGAACATCAAGTTGTTGGCACCGGCCACCAAAGGCTCACTGGTGAAGATCTGCTCGTTCGCCTCCCCCCAGTCGCCGTCGAGGTTGAAGTCGATCCAGGCGTCCAGGAGTCCGACGCCGGAGGCTGTGATAGTGAGCGTCGCCATCTGCCCCGGATCGATCGGTGAGGTGAACAAGACTCCATCCTCGTCGCCGGCATCCCCGCTGGCCGTCCCGTTGGGCTGGCCGTCGATCTCGAGATCGGCCGCGACGCCGAGACGCAACGCCGTCACTACGTGGCGGGCACCGTCGTTGGCGACCAAGGTCGGGTAGGTTGGATCAGGAGCATCGCCGTAGTCGTAGGTCACAAATGTCGACACGCTGTCGTCGCGGGCCACGATCTCGGCGTCGTGGGACACCGCGACCATATTGACCAGTTGGGCGTGCAGAGGCGTCGCGCAAGCGCACAGCAAGGCGGCGCATCCCCAGGAGTAAGCGGCTCTAGCAAGAGTCTTCATGGCGTCACCGTTACGACGATTTCGAAACAGACCGTGTCACCGATACTGAGACTCGCGGCGCTCGCCTCCCAGAGGCCGGCATCTTCGCCGACCATGGGCTCGTTGAGGACGAAGGCCGGGCCAAAGGTTTGGGACGACGAGACGAACTCTGTATCGGCCGGCAGTTGGTCGGCGATGACCACGTTGGTCGCTACCTCCGGGCCGCAGTTGTAGGCTTCGACGGTGTAAGTCTGGGTGCCACCAGCCGGCACCGGACTCTGGCTCGCCGTGACCCGCACGATGACGTCGGTCTCATTCGCCATCATGTTGCCCGGCAGCCCATCGCACAGATTGGACAGCCCCAGGTTGGAGGCCGCGCTGGCCGGGGAGCCGCCCAGGCCGACCATCCCGAACGAGGTGACGAGCGGCGCGGCGTAGGCGGTGCCGAGGATGAGGGACTTGAGAAACTCCCTGCGGCTCGGCTCGCACTTCTCTAGTAGGTGATCGAGCTCGGATTCTGACATGGCGTCCTTCTCAGTTGTGGACTCCGACCGCCTCGCGGTCCGTGGTCTACCCTTCGGTCGCTGGCAACAGAAGGTTCTCTTTTCGCAGCTCGTCGATCAGCTGCACGACATCTTCGATCGGCGGCTTCTCGAGGGCATAGACCTGTGCGATCCAGTTGGCGATGCCTTGGCTTTCGAGGTCACCGATGGCGAGCTCGACCACCAGAGCGGCGGTGTGATTCAGGTAGTGCACCCGGTCCCTGGACTCGTCGTAGACGATGAAGCCGTCGCCGGCCTCTTCGATCTCGAGGTGCGGTGCGCGGACCGGGAAATCACCTTCGGTCATGACGCCGCTATTCTGGCCCGTCGGCCTGGGTCGGTCAAGCTGTACTGCCATCGTTTCGCAGGGCAGCCGGCACCGCCAAGGTCCTGATCCTGACGCCGATCAAAGATGCAGCGGACCGCCTCGAAAACCTACCACCGGCTCCGCAACCCGCTGTCTTCGAGAGCCCTCGACGACGAGGATTGCTTCACCGCTCGATCAAACCCGTCTCCAGCGCCCGCTGGGCGGCTTCGGGCGATCGGTTTCGGCCGTACCAGTCCATCGTGCGGTGCAAACCGTCGACAAAGCGCGTGGCCGGCGTCCAGCCGAGCAGCTCCTGCGCCCGAGACGAGTCGGCCACCCGGTTGCGAGGCCCGGTCGGCATCTCGGGCCGTAGCCGGATCTCGGCCTGGTGACCGGCATAGCGCAGCACTTCCTGCACCGCGTCGATCACCCGGATCCGCTCCATGGTGCCGAGGTTCACCGCCGAGCCATCGTCGATATGCTCAGCGGCAAGCATCGTGCCGCGCACGATGTCATCGACGTAGGTCCAGTTGCGCACCTGGGTGCCGTCGCCCCAGACCTCGAAAGGATCCTGGCGCACGAAGGCCCGCGCGATCATCGCCATCACCGCGTGGTTCTCGCGTCCGCGGGGGCCGTAGACCGTGAAGTAGCGGCAATTGGCCGACGCCAGCCCATGCTCGCGGTGGTAGGACTGTAGGGTCAGCTCCGCCATCAGCTTCGCCCAGCCGTACAGATTGTCGGCATCGTAGGGCGGACGGACGAGGTCTTCGCGCAGGTAGAGGACTTCGTCGGGATCGCCCTGCAGGCCGTTCGGATAGACGCAGCCGGAGGAAGCAAAGACCACCTTCTCGAGGCCGGCTTTTAAAGCCTCGTGAAAGATGAGCCCATCGAGGAAGAGGTTGGAGGCCGGGCCGGCCTGGTGGCGATCGACGTAGCCGCGGCCACCGTGGTCCGCCGCCAGGTGAAAGACGATCTGCCGGTCGGCCAGCGCTCTGCGGGTGAAGGCCTGGTCGCGCAGATCGCCTTCTAAGAGCTCGACCTCGCCGGCCGCGAGAGGTGACCGGAGATTGTCCGGCTGGCCGCTGGACAGATCGTCGGCCACCCGCACATCGGCCCCAGCGGCCAGCAATCGATCGGTCAGATGGGAGCCGATGAACGACGCCCCGCCCGTGACGAGAACTTTCCTACCTTGCCAAAATGCCATCCGGTCGCCTCCGCTGACTGCGAGCACCTTCGGGGGCGAATCTTATCCGCCAGCTTCGGCTGCCGGATGGCATCTTGCCGATCAAAAGCTCCAGCGCAATCCCAGCTTCATCTTCCAGCGCGAGCGCACGTTGTGGATCTGGAACTTGGTATCGGGATTGAAAGCGGTCGAGGTCAGGGTGTAGATCGGCTTGCCGGTCGCCGGGTCGACGCCGCCGAAGACCGCCGGCGCAAGGGAGTTGAAGTTGGCGAAGCGCAGCACGCCGGAGTCTTCGTCGATCAGATTCATCAGATTGAGCAGGTCGAAAGTGACCTGCAGCGAGGTCCCCTTGATTGGGATCTCCTGCGCCACGTGCAGGTCGAGGGTGTGGTTCCAAGGCGCCTGGCTGGCGCCGCGCGGCACGATCTGGCCACGATGGGCGTCGAGGCCGGCGTCGGAACGGATGTAGGCGTCGAGCTGATCCCAAGTGCCGTTGGTGATGAGCACGTCGTCGGGGCCGGCGGGGACGTAGAACAGGTCGTTGCTGGTGAAGCCATCGCCGTTGATACTCGGGAAGCCGCCGGTGAAACGGGTCGAGTAGGGGCGACCGGACTGCAGGTTGTAGAACGCGGCGACCGTCGTCGGATAGGGCTTCTGGCGGTTGAAGCGATACGACACCGAGGCGTTGAAGCGATGCTCGACCTCGAACTCGGAGGTCGCAGCGCGGGTGTCGTTGGGGTCGACCGCCTCGGTGAACTGCCAGTTGGACACCGCGCGGCTGGAAGTGCCGTCGTTGACCGTTTCGGAATCGCCGTAGGCGTAGGACACGAAGCCCGAGATGCCGTCGCGAAAGGGCCGCTCGAGCTTGATCGCCAGGTTGGTCGCCTCGCCGCGGTCGGTGTTGCCGATCAGGTAGGCGCCGGTGAAATCGCTCGCCACGGTGCGATAGAGCGGCCGGCCATCGAACTGCAGTGCGCCGGTGCGCTCCAGGTTGACGTTCTGGTAGTCGACCTCTTCCAGGCTGTCCGAGATGACCGCCTCGACCGAACCCACCAGGCCCCACCAGGGCAGCTGGCGATCGTACGCCAGGTTGACCCGCAACACTTGGGGGAACTCGAAGTCGGGGTCGATCAGGTTGACCTCCTGGGTCGAGCCGCCGCCGAGATCGCGCGGCTGACTGTCGGGATCGGGATTGAACGGCACGCCGAAGGCCTGCAGATCGGTGAACACCAGGGCGTTGCGCGAGAATTGGTTCGAGATCCAAACGTAGGGCGTGCGGCCGGCGAAGATGCCGGCACCGCCCCGCAGCTGGCTCTTGCCGGCACCGCCCACGTCCCAATTGAAGCCGAAGCGTGGCGACCACAGCTCGTTGCCGTCGGGGATGACGTCGGTGCGCAAGCCGTAGAGCTCTTCGGTGCGCGGGTTGCGGCCAGGCTGGTCAGAAAAGAACGGCACGTCGAGTCGCAGGCCGAAGGTCAGGGTCAGGTTGGGCCGCGCGGCCCACTGATCTCCCACATAGAGCCCGATCTGCTCGACGTCAAAACGCGCCAGGGGATCCTGGCCGGGGTTGGGGAAGGTGTGCCGGTAACGCCGTGCGATGCCGGCCTCGAAGGCATCGAGGGTAGCGAACTCGTAGGCACCGAAGAAGTTCTGGATGAAGAGGTTTTCGAAACTGAAGAATTCGTTGTGGGTGCCGAAAGTGAGGGTGTGGTTGCCCTTCAGCCAGGTGAGGTCGTTGTGCACTTCGATCAGATCCTGATCGAGGCTATTGGCGGTCGAGAACGGCTCGGTACCAGCTTCGAACTCGACGCCACTCGACGGCGAGCCGACGTTCTCGATCTCGATCCACGGAAAGCGCACGCCGCCTTGGGCATCGCGCTGATCGCGCACTGTCTGGCGAGCGACCCGCAGCTCGTTGAAGGCGTGGGAGCCGAGGGTCGAGTTGAGCTGCGCCACGGTGGAGTTGGTCTCGGAACGGAAGGCGTAGGTCTCGCTCGGCCACTCGTAGGTGAAGTTGCTCGGCCGATTGATGCCGTTCTCGCCGTCGACGAAGTTGTGCCGCAGGGTCAGGTTGTGGCGATCGGAGAGGTTGAAGTCGAGACGGGCGAAGATCTTGTCCGACGGCACGACATTGCTGCTCTGCGACAAGCCGCCCGGATCGAAGCCGTAGCGATCGATCAACAGGTCGCGAAAGCGGTTGGCCTCGCCCAGGACGTCACGGAAGACGCCGCTCGAATCGGTGAAGCCGAACTGTTGACCGCTCGAGCCGTCGAGCGAGAAGCCGGTGGGCGTGACACTCTCCTCGAGATCGAGGTTGGCAAAGAAGAAGATCCGATCTCTGACGATAGGCCCGCCGATCCGGAAGCCGTATTGATCCTGCTCGAAGTCGCCGAAGGCGCCCAGCTGATCCGGGCCGTCACCGACCAGGGAGTCATCGCGGGTGAAGAAGAAGGCCGAGCCCTTGAATCGGTTCGAGCCGCTGCGGGTCACGGCGTTGATGCCGCCGGACGAAAACCCGCCCTGGCGCACGTCGAAGGGTGCTAGCACCAGTTGCAGCTCCTGGACGGCATCCAGGCTGATCGACGTCGTCCCCGCCTGGCCGCCGGGGGTTCCGGTATCGGCCAGGCCGAAGAGATCGTTGTTGACCGAGCCGTCGATGGCGATATTGTTGTAGCGCGCGTTGCGACCGGCGATCGAGATGTTGTCGGGATCCTGGTTGCCGGACGAGATGGTGAAGAACGGGTTGCTGCGAGCGAAGTCTTCGAAGCCACGACTGATCGTCGGCAGCGATTCGAGCGCTTCGGTGGTCACGCTGGAAGCGGCGCCGGTCCGGCCCGAGTTGATCAAGGGTGACGACTCGCTCACCACCAGCACCGTCTCGGCGATGGAGTCGAGCTGCAAACGGAACGACAAGCTCGTCGTCTCCCCCAGCTTGACGTAGATGCCGGTGGCAACCCGGTTACGAAAACCGTCGAAGGAGGCGGTCACCGCGTAGGGTCCACCGACGCGAAGGTTGGGGATCGCGAAGCGGCCATCGCCGCGGGTCAGGCCGGTGGCCCGGATGCCGGTCGGCTCGTGGACGGCTGTAATCTGGGCTCCGGGCAAGGCCGAGCCGTCTTCTTCGGCCACGACCGAGCCGGCGATGGCGCCGCTGGTGGCGCTCTGCGCCAGAACGACGGATGACGTGGCGAGAAACAATCCGAGCATCACGGGCAGAACGATCAAGCTCTTGCTGCGAGGCATTGGCGCTTTCCTTTCGTCCGGTGGTTCGTTCCTTGCGGGCGCGACATTGGCCCGGCTCGAACCACAGATAGCACGCACCCTCGCGTGCGGCGCTTAGGGGCACCTTAGGTTTGACTTCAGATTCCCTTAAGGCCTTTGGCAGTAAGCAAGATAAGATGCCCGGGCCAGCTCATCATGCGCCGTGCCAGAGCCAAATTGAGGCCTCGCTTGGTCGCCATCAGCGGCCGCTTCGAAGGGCAGACCTTCGACCTCACCGGTGCGCGGTTTCGTATCGGCCGGCAGGCGGATCGTGACCTGCGCATCATCGGCACCGAGATCTCGCGGCGCCATTGCGAGATCGTCCGTGACGAGGACGATCGCTTCACCCTGCGCGACTTGGGCAGCCTCCACGGCACGGCGGTTAATGGTCGCCCGGTCAAAGAGTCGCCGCTGGTCCACAGCGACCTGGTGACGATCGGCACCAACGCCCTGCTCTTCCTGCTCGACGACTCCTCCGAGACCGGGCTGGCGGAAGACACCGGCTCCATGCCCGGTCTCGGCCCCAGCCTAGAGCTCGAGCTCACCGAGTCACTGCATCTCGATCCGGCCCGGGTCGACGCGGCGCTGCCGGTACAGGAGCGCCTGGCGCGGGAGCTGCACGTCTTGCTGCAGCTATCGACCGCCCTGCAGAAGGATCTCGACAGGGGTCCCTTGGCCGCCCGCCTGCTCGACGCCGCCGCGGAGGCCATGCCCATCACCGACGGCGGAGCCGTGCTGCTGCGCGAGCCCGGTATCGCCCAGCCGGTGGCGGTGGCCGAGCGCGGCGATGCCCGAGCCCGCCGTGAGCTGATCGATCGGGTGCTGGAAACCAGGCGAGCGATTCGTGAGCCGCGACCGGCCGCCGCCACCGATCAGGCCCCGGCTGGCGGAGCACCGGCTGGCGGAGCAGCGGCTGGCGGAGCAGCGGCTGGCGGAGCAGCGGCTGGCGGAGCAGCGGCTGGCGGAGCATCCGAGGTCAGCTCTCTCGTTGCCGCGCCGCTGGTCGACGCCGCCGGGGAGCCCCTCGGACTGCTCTATCTGGAAAGCCGCACGCGAAGCTTCGAGGTCCATCACTTGGAGCTGTTGACGGCGATCGCCGGTGTCGCGTCGCTGGCGTTCCAGAATGCGTTCCACCTCCGGTGGCTGCAGCGCGAGAACCGTCGCCTGCGGGAGGTCGACGCGGCGCGACACGACATGATCGGAGAGAGCCGGGCGATGCGCCAGGTCTTCGATCTGGTCGCGCGCGTGGCACGGGCCGACTCGACCGTCTTGATCCATGGCGAGAGCGGCACCGGTAAGGAGCTGGTGGCGCACGCCATCCACCGCAACAGTCCTCGCAGCGACAGCCCTTTCATCGTCGTCAACTGCGCCACCCTGTCGGAAAACCTGCTCGAAAGCGAGCTCTTCGGCCACGAGAAGGGCGCCTTCACCGGTGCCCAGGCACGCAAGCTCGGCAAGATGGAAGCGGCCCATCGCGGCACCTTGTTCCTCGACGAGATCGCCGAGATTCCGTTGGCCCTGCAGGCCAAGCTGCTGCGCGCGCTGCAGGAGCGCGAGATCGAGCGCCTCGGCGGCACGCGGCCGATCCCGATCGACGTGCGGGTGGTCGCCGCGACACACCGCGAGCTCACCCAGGCGGTGACAGACGGTGAGTTTCGCCAGGACCTTTACTATCGCTTGAAAGTGATCACCTGCACCCTGCCACCGTTGCGCGAGCGACGCGACGACATCCCACTGCTCGCCGGACACTTCGCGCGCCGTCACGGCCAAAAGCTGGGTACACCGGCGATCGCCATCGACTCCGCGGCGAGACGCTGTCTCCTGGCCTACGACTGGCCCGGCAACGTGCGCGAGCTCGGCAATGTGATCGAGCGCGCGGTGGTCCTCGGCGACGGTGACGTCGTGCGGCGCGAGGACCTGCCCGAAGAGGTCGCCGCCAACAGCGCAGCCGAGGCGGTGGACGCCGCCACGCCAGACGGCACCACGCGAGTCGACTTTCAAGGTGCCCTGGCGCAGTTCAAGAAACAGCTGATCACAGAGGCCTGGCAAGCCGCCGGCGAAGACTACGCCCGCACCGCCGAGCGCCTCGGAGTCCACATCAACTCGCTGCATCGAATGGTCAAGAA
>JBCCGX010000308.1:0-9438 GCA_039029035.1 Acidobacteriota bacterium
CTAAGCTCTCCTCATGGCCGAGCAAAGAACCTACCTCTCCACGCGCTCCATTGTAGGCCTCGCCATCGTCGCCTTCGGCGTCCTGCTGACCCTCGATAACCTGGGGTTGGTCGAAGTCGACAACTACTGGCGCTTCTGGCCGGTCCTCTTCCTCCTCGCCGGTCTGTCACGACTGGGCGCCGGCGAGATCGGCAAGGGGGTCTTCTGGCTGATCCTCGGCACCGTCTTTCTGCTGCCGAACGTCATCGACTTCGATTGGGACACGGTGTGGGATCTGCTGCGGGATTATTGGCCTCTGGTGCTCATCGCCTTCGGCCTACGAATGGTCGTCGGCTCGTTCACCGGGCGCGGTAGGCAACGGGAGCCGAGCCCGATCGAGGTGTCTGATGGTTCCGCTGCCTCGTCCGCAGAGATCGACGCCTTCGCATTTCTCTCCTCGGTGACCCGACGCGTCGAGGCGCAGGACTTCCGCCATGCCGACCTCACCGCGGTACTCGGCGGCTGCGAGCTCGATCTGACCCGGGCCGAAGTAGCCCCGGAAGGCGCGACCGTCGAGATCTTCGCTTTCTGGGGCGGCGTCGAGCTGCGCATCCCTGAGCATTGGGCGGTCGAGCCGCAGGTCGCCGTGATGATGGGCGGGGTCGAAGACAAGACCCGGCAAACGGCCGCGCAGGGGCGCTTGGTGATCAAAGGCTTCACGCTGATGGGCGGCCTCGAGATCCGTAACTAGCCTGGACATAGGCTCCCCCTCCATGCACCCCATCCTTGGCCACAGGACCCGCCTGCTGGTCTACCTGGCGACCTGGCTGCCGATCGGCGGCCTGCTGGCAGTGTTGGTGGCGCTAGTTGGCGAGGTGCCGTGGATCGCGGCAGCTGCTCTCGCCCTGCCGGTGAGCCTGATCTACGCTTTCATCTGCTTGGCCTCGTGGTTTCCCAGCCGCAGCATGCCGCTGTCGCGGGCGAACGCCTGGCGAGTGATCTCCACCCACACCCTGGCGGCGGTGCTGTCGAGCTCGATCTGGCAGGTCGCAGTGGTCGGCTGGACCTTCCTTCTCGCCCGGCTGGGTCTCTTTCCCGAAGGCCGCGGCGATCATCCGGAGCTGGTTCTACTGCTCTTCGTGCTCGGCTTGTTGCTCTACTCCCTGGCCGCCGCCGGCAGCTACCTCTTTATCGCCTTCGAGGCCTCCTACGAGGCCGAGAAGCGTGCCCTGGAAGCCCGCAAGAGCGAGGAGCTGGCGGCCCGCGAGCTCGACCTGGCGCGCTCGCTGCAGCGCCGCTTGCTGCCCCCGGCCGAACGGCAGGACGACGGTTTCCGCTTGGCGGCGCGCAACCTCGCAGCCCGTTTTGTCGCTGGCGACTTTTACGACTACTTCCGCTTGCCCGACGGCCGATTGCGCATCGCGGTGGCCGACGTCGCCGGCAAGGGCATGGCAGCGAGCTTGATCATGGCGACGGTGAAGGCGGTCTTGCCGTTGATCGCGGCCGACCGTTCGGTGGTCGACGCGATGCGCGAGCTCAACCGAAAGCTCGCGGCTGAGCTCGGCCACCGCGAGTTCGTCGCCCTCGCCCTAGCCGCCTACGATCCCGCCAGCGGCCGTCTGGAGCTGGCCAACGCCGGTCTGCCGGACCCCTACCTGTTGACCCCGACCGGGGTCACGACGATCGAAGCACCGCAGCCTCGGCTGCCCCTCGGCCTACGGGCCGAGGTGGAGTACCGCTCGATCGAGGTCGACCTGGCGCCCGGCGACCGCGTCCTGCTGCTCACCGACGGGCTGCCGGAAGCACCGATCGCCGAGGGTGAGCCCCTAGGTTACGAAGCACTGGTGCAATTCCTCGACCAGCACCAGGACGACCCCGGCACCTGGCTCGACGCCCTGCTCATCCGCCTACGCGAGGCCACCATCGATGAACAGGACGACGATTGGACCGCTCTGGTTCTGGAGAGGATCGACGCCTAGGGCGCGAAATCGTCCACCTGCTCGTAGCCTTCGGGCAGATCCAGCTTGAACATCGCCACATCGAGCTCGGGATTCACCACCAGGTCGGTAAGGGTGGTCACCAGGCTCCCTTCACCCTGCTGCGGGATGTCGAAATAGCGAATCTGACGGCGGGGCAGAGAGTCCTCGGTGCCAATGAACCAGGTCTCCTTACCCCGCTGGTCACCGTAGACCACTTCCACCCGATGGCATTCGACGCCGGCGACCGTCTCCGTGCCGGCAAGCTCCACCTGGGCCGCGACCTGATCGGTGAAGGGTGCCGGCTGGACGAACTCCAACAGAGCGATGCTGCCCAGGGCGTTCCGGCCAATCGTACCCATCACCGCGGGATCGAGATCCTCGTAGGCCTTCTTCTGGCTGTGGTTGACCAAGAAGTAGACCTCGCCGTTGCCACCGCCGGAGATCTCCATCGTCTCCTCCGAGCCCGGTCTCGAGGTCTCGACATGGGCGAAGAATTTCTCCGCTGCGCGGCCGTTCCAGCCGGTCATCATGCCCTTGCCCGACGAAGCCGCGATGAAGGCGACCACCGGGCCGTGGGGTTCGGCGCTGCCCTTGAACTTGACCGACTTCACCTTCCCGAGCGCCGCGGCGGACCGCTTGAGGATCTGCATCGCTTCGGAATCATCTTCCTGGATCGCCATCGCCGCGGCGAGCTTCTCGGCCGCTTTGTCACCGGCATCGGCCATCTTCTGCCCGGCCGCAGCGACCTTCTCTTTCGCCATCGCGGCTTTTTCCGCCGCCATCGCCACAGCCCCGGTGTTGGCCTCCGGGCTCAGGTCGAGGGCCATGATGCTGGCCTTGTCGCGGACGTACAGCTTGGTGCCGACCACGGTCGGCGCCGACCAGGCCACCTTGTCGAGCAGCGCGATCTCAGAATGGACCTCGAGATTTTCCGGTGTGGCGGTGGTCAGGTAGAGCTTGCCGTCTTCATCGAGGACGATCACGTGACCGTCAGCATAGATCGAGTTGGCCTTGGCGAAGCCCCGCTTGCGCCACGGGATCTCACCGGTCTTGATGTTGACCGCTGACATGAACGCCGGTGAGCGCGAACCGCTCGAGCCATAGACCCACTCGCCATCGTGCACTGTCGTGGCGTGGTAGAACTGGATCTTGCGCGACGACCACAGTTCCTCGACATCGGTCTTGCCATCTTCGCCGACGGTCAGCTTGAGGCCACGAGCACCAGCCTGCAGCGACGACAGAAAGAGGTACTGGCCGTCGACCAGCGCCGGCAAATTGATGTTTTGGTCCCACTGGTTCTCTTGCGGATAACGCCACAGCTCATTGCCGTTGGTGGGATCGACCCCAATCAGCTCCTTGGCCATGAAAACCACCAACTGCTCGTGGCCGTCGACCTCGAGGACCTGCGGCGTCGAGTAGCTGTTCTGATAGCTCAGGTTCTGCCAGGCGACGCTGCCGTCGCTCTTGTTGAAAGCGACCAGGCTCTTACCTTCGCCACCCACCGTGGCGATGACCGTGTCCTTGTACTCGATCGGGCTCGAGGAGTAGCCGTGGTTGAGGAAGTTACCGCCGAATTCATCGCCCCACAGATCGTGGGCCCAGCGAACCTTGCCGGTGGCCTTGTCGAGGCTATGGAACTTGCCCGATATGCCGATGGCGTAGAGCTCGTCGCCCGTCAATAGGGGTGTCGACCGCGGGCCACTACCGAACTGCTTGACATGCCCTTCGTTCAGATTGCTGTCATAGCGATGCTCCCACAGGGTCTTGCCTGTCGCCGCATCGAGGCTGATGATCGCCTCGTCGTTGCTCTCGCCGACTCGATACATGGTGTAGAGCTTGCCGTCTTCCACCAGGATCGTCGAGTAGCCGTCGCCGAGCTCGCGCGACCACAACTGCTTCGGCCCGCTGGCCGGCCACGCGTCCGCAATCCCCTGACTCGGGGCCTTGAAGTCCTGGTGGGGTCCGCCCCACTGGGTCCAGCTTTCTGTCGGCTCCGCCGCGGCGGTAGCAGGCAAGATGAGCGCCAGTATCAGGGCCGATAGAAGCCCCAACGTGCGCCGGTTGACAAAATCTCCAGTCATGTTCCTTCCCCTTCCTTGATTCCTGGAAGCTGCACGGCGCACCCTTGGGTACGCCGTTTCTTCGCTCGCCCGCCTCCTGGCGGGCGCTGAGGCTTTGACTCAGGCTATTTTCAGTTACGGCTGGCGATCCAACGGGGTTTCGCCGGACCTCCCTCAGTTCCCCACCACCGCCGACCACAGGCTCGTGTCACCGGTCTCGAAGCCGTCGACGAAGAGGATCCCCGTGTCGAGAAAGATGCCCTCAGTAAGGGTGGCGACACCTGCTGCGGGGATCACCTCCTGTTCCTGCAGCGCGGCGGTGAAATCGGCCGGTCCGAACGGCAGGCCGCTACCGTCCAGATTGTCGACATCGGTGTCGTTGAGCTCGTCGCGGATGTCTGCGAAAACCGTCACCTGCAGGTCGCGGTTGAAGGTCAGTACATCGACGTGGGTCGCCCCGTCGTCGATCCCGATAGACGGCCCGAAGACGTTGCCCAAAGCGGCCGCATCCGCCGCAGCCGAACCGGCGACGTCGAAGTCGAAATAGGTGAACACCTGGATGTCCAGACTTGCCCCGCTGTTGTTGGTCAACGTCAGGCTGGTCAGGACATTGCCCCCAGGGCTGGTGGCCAGACAGTCGCCTGGGATCGAGCAATCGCGCACATCGACGACCAACTCGGCGGCGAAGCCGTCGCCGTTGACGTCGTCCCAGGTCAGGGTGGCGATGCTCCCCGTGTAGTCCTGGGTGTCCGGCACTGGAAAGACGGTTTCAGCGGTGTCGCCAGCGATCCGGTACCAATACCAGTACTGGAACAGCTGGTCGACAGTGTCGAGCCTCAGATCGGCATTGCCAGAGGTCGCCCCGGCGATGTCGGCATTGAATTCGAACTCCAGGGGACCCTTGGTGACGACGCCCTGGGCCCCTGCCATGGACGCACAAAGCAAGAGAAGGGTCGACAACGCCATCAGCCGGTAGCTCATGTCTGCTCCTTTCCTCGGACACCTCTCACCGGCCAAGCCGCGACATGGCCTGATTGAGGTGCGCCTATTAGTACAGGTGGACTGTCGAACTATTGTATCAACAAATAGCATCGATCAAGACCGCGTCAGGCGCAGCCCACCGAGATGACCGATTTCAGATCCAGTCCGAAAACTTGGCTCAAAGTCGAGCCTTCGACTCTCTAGACGGCCAACGCCTGCTCCAGGTCGGCGATCAGGTCATCCGGATGTTCCAGGCCGATCGACAGGCGCAAGAGGTTTTGCGGCGTCTTCGATGTCGGCCCTTCACTCGAGGCGCGATGCTCGATAAGGCTTTCGACGCCGCCGAGGCTGGTGGCGTTGACGAACAGCTCGACTCGCGAGGCGACGCCGACCGCCGCGTCGCGTCCGCCCTTCACCGCCAGGGAGAGCATGCCGCCGAAGGCGCTCATCTGACGCCGTGCGATGTCGTGGCCGGGATGCTGCGGCAAGCCGGGGTAATACAGCGCCTCGAGCCGCGGGTGGTCGGCCAGGGCGCGGGCAACCGCCAGAGCGTTGTCTGCGTGGCGTTCCACTCGGCAAGCCATGGAGCGCAGACCGCGCAACACCAACCAGGCGTTGAACGGTGACACCACGCCACCCAAGACTTCGCGGATGTGCAACAGGGCGTCGTGGGTCTCAGCGCGCTCCTTCAGTACCAAGACTCCACCCTGCACGTCGCTGTGGCCGCCCATGTACTTCGTTGCCGAGTGCAGGATGGCGTCGGCGCCGAGATCGAGGGGACGCTGCAGGATCGGCGTGGCAAAGGTGCTGTCGACCATCAACCGAGCGCCGTGGGCGTGGGCGATCTCTGCCAGGGCGGCGAGGTCGCAGATCTTCAGCAGCGGGTTGGATGGCGTCTCGGCCCAGATCAGCTTCGTCTCCGGGCGCAGCGCGGCGCGCACCGCATCGAGGTCGGCCATGTCGACCGACGACACCGAACAGCTCCAACGGGTCAGGAAATCCTCGCCGATGTGGCGCACGCCGTGGTAGACGTCGTCGGGCAGGAGTACGTGCGAGCCGGCGGGCAAGGTCTGCAGGTAGGCCGATGCCGCCGCCAGCCCCGAGGCGAACAACAACGCGACCTCGCCGGCCTCGCTAACCGCCAGCGCCGCTTCGACCCGGCTCTGGGTGGGATTGGATTCGCGAATATAAACGTAGCCGTCGTGCTGGGCGTTGTCGGGGCCGTGATCGTAAGTGGTCGACAGGTGGATCGGCGGCGCCACCGCACCGGTCGCCGGATCAACCTCGGCGCCGGTATGAATCAACAGGGTTTCAAGCTTCACGGTCTTCTCCTCTGGCACGATCTCATCGTGCGACACAGTCTCTTCTCTGGCGATGCAAATTGCATCAGGGTTTCATTTTCGAACGGCCGTGTGTCCAAACAACGGGGGTCTCATGGTCGACCCGTTACACTAGCCCAATGCTTCAGAACACGACTCCAATGCATCAGATGATCCAACGATACCGTCTTCTGATCCAACGACACCGTCTTCGTCGTCTCTCGACCGGCATCCTCCTGCTCGCCGTGGCGTTTTTCGCCTCCGGCGCGGCTTGTGGACAGGTGAGCCGGAGCACGCCGCAGCACGCCGCGGCGAGCTCCGCCGGGACGACACCGGAGAATGGGGAGGCCATGGCGCAGGACTCGAGATGGGAAGAAGTCGAACGGCTGATCGGCGAGGCCAAATTCGACGCTGCCTCCGATATCGCCGGTCAGATCCTGGCCGACGCCCGCCAAGCGGGCAACGAAGAAGAGCACACCCGGGCGCTGATCAAGTTGGTGCAGCTGCGGATCGGCCTGCACGGTTACGAGACGGCAGTCCGCTTTCTACGCCAGGAGCCCTGGCCCGAGGCGCCGCTGCAGCGGACGGTGCTCAACCTGTTCTACGCCCGCTCCCTGGTGACCTACTTGCAGAGCTACTCCTGGGAGATCAATCAGCGCGAGCGCATGGACACGTCTGAAGAGATCGATCTCAAGGCGTGGACCCGCGACCAGATCGTCGAAGAGGCTCAGCGGGCCTATCTCGCGGTGTGGCAAGACCGCGAGGCTTGGGGCGACTCGTCCCTCGGCGCGCTGGCCGAATATCTGGAGCAAAACGACTATCCGGCTCGCATCCGCGGCACCTTGCGCGACGCGGTGACCTACCTGTGGGTCGAGCTGCTGATCGATACCTCCCTGTGGCGACCGGAGCAGAGCAGCTCTCTCTACCGGCTCTACCTCGACGATCTGTTGGCGCAGGCGCCCGAGGCCGTGGCGCTCGACGACCCCGCAGTCCACCCCCTACGCAAACTGGCGACGATCCTCGCCGACCTCGAAGTCTGGCACCGCAAGAGGCGCCAGCCAGAAGCTGCATTCGCCGCCCATCTCGAGCGCTCGACGCGGCTGTTCAACAATTTCAGCGAGGCCGATGATCGCCGCGCCATCCGGCAGGACCTGGAGCGCGCCTTGGACGACCTCGGTCGACGCTATGAATGGTGGTCGATGGGCATGGCCAGCCTGGCCGAGCAGATTCGCTCCGGCGGCGGCGAAGACGCCCTGGTCGAGGCGCACCGCGTCGCCTCAGAAGGCGCTGAGGCGCACCCCGAATCGGCCGGCGGAAGGCGTTGTCGCCATCTCATCGCTCAGATCGAGGCGCCGAGCTATCAGCTCAGCGCCATGGCCAGTGACAACCCGAATCGCCGCTCGGTGCTGATCGAGCATCGCAACCTGCCGGATCTCCACCTGCGCGCCTACGTCCTCGATCTCGACCGCCGGATCGAGAATGCCGACGACCGCAACCTGCTGCCGAGCTACCGCGACGTCCCTCCCATCCTGGCACGCCAAAAGCCCGTCGCGGAATGGCGCGTCGACCTGCCGGGGACCCCGGACTACCGCTCCCATCGGACCTATGTCACCCCGCCGATGACCGCTCCTGGGCTCTACCTGGTGGTCGCCTCGGCCCGGCGCGACTTCGCCGCAGCGTTCAATCAACAGACCGCGGTCAACGTGATCATTGGCGACCTGGTGATCCTCAACCGTAGCAGCCAAAACCGTAGCAGCCAAGACCGTGGCAGCCACCCTCGGGGCAACGGAGGCACGGTGGAAGCCACGGTGCGCTCTGGCGCCACCGGCCACCCCCTGGCCGAGGTGGAGGTCGACCTCTACCGCAACGACTACCGCCAGGGTCATACGCTGGTCGAGCGCCGCACCACCGGGAGCGACGGCATCGCACGCTTCGCCAGCGAGGTCTTTTCCCGCGGCAATCACTTCCTGGTCGCGCGCCGCGGCGACGAGATCGCCCTGACCCAGAACGTGCGACCGCCCCACCGCCGCCGCGCTGACCCGGCCCGCACGGCGTCGCTGATCTACACCGACCGCAGCGTCTATCGACCGGGGCAAACGATCCACTGGAAGGCGGTGGCCTATCGCAGCGAGGGGCAGAGGACCCAGTTCGACATCCTGCCGGAGACCGATCTCACCCTCACCTTGATGGACGCCAACGGCCAGCAGGTCGCCACCGCCGAGGCCAAGACCAACGCCTTCGGCTCGGCCTCCGGCGAGATCGAGATTCCCAGCGGCCGGCTGCTCGGCGGCTGGCACCTCCAGTGCTCCCTGCCCGGCTCGACCTCGATCAAGGTGGAGGAGTACAAACGCCCCACCTTCGAGGTGACCGTCACGGATCCTGACTCGGCCCTGCGTCTCAACCAGCCGGCCACCCTGACCGGTGAGGTGCGCTACTACTTCGGTCTGCCGGTGGTCAACGGCGACGTCACCTGGCGGGTGACCCGTGAGCCGGTCTACCCACGCTGGGGGTGGTATCGCTGGTCGCCCCAACCGCAGCAGACCGAGACCCTCGCCACTGGCGACGCCGAGCTCGACGCCGAAGGGCAGTTCCGTGTCACCTTCACCCCCGAGGCCGACGAGCGGCAGTCCAAGCAGGTGACCTACCGTTACCGCCTGAGCGTCGACGTCACCGACGAGGGTGGCGAGACGCGGTCGGCGTCGCGCAGCTTCCGGCTCGGCTTCGTCGCCGTCGAGGCCAGTATCGACAGCGCCGACGAGTTCTTCCGCCAGGGGCGAGAGGCGGAGCTCACCATCCGGCGTACAGATCTCGATGGCGTCGCCCGCGCCGGGCGCGGCGCCTGGCGTCTCGTGGCTCTCGAGCAGCCCGAAGAAGCCCTGCTGCCGGCCGAACAGCCCATTGCGCAGGCACCAACGCACGACGGCGACAATGGCGAACGCTACACCACGCCCGGCGACCACCTGCGGCCGCGCTGGGAGACGAGCTACTTACCGAGCCAGGTGCTCAGCGGCTGGGACGACGGGTCAACGGTCACTAACGGCACCCTCGACCACGGCGACGACGGCCAGGCGGTCGTCCGCCTGAGCGACCTGGCGCCGGGTGCCTACCGCCTGCGCTACA
>JBCCGX010000309.1:0-9434 GCA_039029035.1 Acidobacteriota bacterium
CTCCTTGGAGACGCCGATCGGCGACGAGGACGACCGCCACCTGAAGGATGCGATCGAAGACAAGAACGCCACCTCGCCCACTGAGTCGGTGATCTCGACCAATCTGCGCGAGAAGACCGGCAACATGCTGCAGATGCTGGCACCACGCGAAGAGGCCATCCTGCGCATGCGCTTCGGGGTCGGCTATTCCTCCGAGCACACTCTCGAGGAGGTTGGTCGGGCGTTCAAGGTCACCCGTGAGCGCATCCGGCAGATCGAGGGCAAGGCGTTGCGCAAGCTGCGTCGTGATGGCGGCATCGCCCAGCTGCGGACCTTCCTGAGCGAAACGGCTTAGGCCCTTTTAGCCCGGGTTGAACCCGGGTCCACGGGGATGAATCCCCGTGCTATAAAAGGCGCCGGCCGCCGGCTTTGCGGCTGAAGCCGCGGGTTTTCTTCTGGCTTCAGTCAGCAAGCCCCGTAGGGGCGCCCTTGCATAGCCCGGGCCTTCAGGCCCGGCGGTTGCGACGTCGGCGGGGTGAGGCTCAAAACATGCTGGAGCTCCACAACGTCAGTAAGCGTTTCGACGATGCCCTCGCCGTCGATGCGGTGAGTCTTGTCGTGCCGGCGGGTCGCACCCTGGCGTTGATCGGTCCGAGCGGCTGCGGCAAGTCGACCCTGCTGCGGCTGATGATCGCCTTGCTGGAGCCCGACACCGGCAGCGTCCGATGCGACGGGCAAGAGGTGGATCGCGAGAGCCGTTTGGCGTTGCGACGCCGTATGGGCTACGTGATCCAGGACGGTGGGCTCTTTCCCCACCTCACGGCGCGGGGCAACCTGGCGCTGCAGGCGGGCTACTTCGGTTGGTCGGAAGAGCGCATCGACGAGCGGATCTTAGAGTTGGCGGCGTTGACTCGCTTCCCGGCGGACGGCTGGCAGCGTTACCCCGGTCAGCTCTCGGGCGGCCAGCGGCAGCGGGTCAGCCTGATGCGTGCGCTGATGCTCGATCCCGACGTGCTGCTCCTCGACGAGCCCTTAGGGGCCCTCGACCCGATCATCCGCTCGGAGCTGCAGAACGATCTGGCAGCGATCTTCGCCGAGCTCGGCAAGACTGTCGTCCTGGTCACCCACGATCTCGCCGAAGCGGCCTACCTGGCGCAACGTCTGGTGCTGATGAACGCCGGTCGCATCGTGCAAGACGGATCGTATGCGGATCTGCTGAGCGCCCCGGCAGAGCCGTTCGTCGAACGGTTCGTCAAGGCTCAAAGATCCCTGCACGATGTCGGAGGCCACTCGTGAGGCACCCGAGGTCGAGCCTTCTGTGGCTAGGGGTCCTGTGGCTTTCAGTCCTGTGGCTCGGTCCCGGTCCGCTGGCCGCTGCCGCGCAGCAAGGCCAAGTGACGGTCGGCTCGAAGAAGTTTACCGAAGGGGTGATCTTGGGAGAGATTCTCACCCACCTGGCACGGGACGCCGGCCTTCCGGCCACCCACCGGCGGGAGCTCGGCGGGACTCGGGTGTTGTGGAACGCCCTGCTCAGCGGCGAGATCGACGCCTATGTCGACTACACCGGAACCCTCACCGAGGAGATCCTGGCAGGGGAGACGATGCGTGTGGGGACGAACCGTGGTGAGGCGATTCGCGGCGAGGCGGCGCTGCGTGAGGCGCTGGCGCAGCGCGACATCGTGATGAGCCGCCCCCTGGGGTTCAACAACACCTACGCCATCGGCATGCAAGAAGCGGTCGCCGCGGACCTGGGGATCCGCCAGATCTCGCAGCTGCGCCAGCATCCCGATCTGCGCTTCGGCTTCACCAATGAGTTCATGGATCGGGGCGACGGCTGGCCGGGCCTGCGCGACCACTATCGCCTGCCCCAGTCCGACGTGCGCGGCGTCGATCACGATCTGGCCTATCGCGGTTTGGAGGCCGGCACGATCCAGGTGATGGACCTCTACTCGACCGATGCCGAGATCACGGTCTATGACCTGAGGATCTTGGCCGACGACCTGGGTTATTTCCCGGCCTACCGACCGGTGATTCTGATGCGGCAAGCGCTGGAGAGTGACCTGCCGCAGGTGGCCGCGGCGTGGCGGCAGTTGGCGGGTCGCATCACCGAGGACGCCATGGTGGCGATGAACGCTCGGGCCCGGCTCGAGCGGGTTGCAGAGAGTCGCGTGGCGGCAGACTTTTTGGCCGAGGTTTTCGGACTGGCGGTCGAGGCGCAGGTCGAGACGGCGTCAGCGCGCTTCTGGCGCAATACGCGCCAACATCTCTTCCTGGTCGGGGTGTCTCTGGGGCTGGCGATCCTGCTGGCGGTCCCGCTGGGGATCCTGGCGGCGCGCTACCCGGCTTTGGGGCAGGGAATCCTGGCGCTGGTGGGAATCTTCCAGACGATCCCGTCCCTGGCGCTGCTGGTCTTCATGATTCCGCTCCTCGGCATTGGCGCACCGCCGGCGTTGGCGGCCCTCTTCCTTTACAGTCTGCTGCCGATCGTGCGCAACACTCATGCGGGGCTGATGGGTATCACGGCCGAGATCCGCGAGTCGGCGGCGGCCCTCGGGCTGCCGCCCGGCGCCCGGTTGCGACTCGTCGAGCTCCCGTTGGCCTCGCCGCAGATTCTCGCCGGAATCAAGACCTCGGCGGTGATCAACATCGGCACCGCGACCCTCGGTGCCCTGATCGGTGCCGGGGGTTACGGCCAGCCGATCCTCACCGGGATCCGGCTCGACGACCTCGGCCTGATCCTGCAAGGTGCGGTGCCGGCGGCCGGCCTGGCACTGCTCGCCCAAGGCTTCTTCGATGGCCTGGAGCGGTGGCTCGTGCCGCGCGGCCTGAGGCTGGGGCGTCGGCGTTGAGTCTTGGGTGTTAATGCTAAAATCTTGTGCCCAATTATTTCGCCTGCGTATCTCTGCTCAGGAGGCCTTGAGGAGAGGCTTGGGACGCCGATTCGAGAGCAAAGAGACGAATGGCAGAGAGCGATTGGATCGACCCGCAATGCGCAGAAGAATCGCCCTAAACATCGGCTGCGCATTAAGCTCTAATGGTAGATAGAGAGGCTCTCTCTTTCCCTGACCAGAGACCCGTCCGGACGGACTACCAGCCCTCGGTTGCGCCGAGGCGGTGACTGCCATGGCCAACTATCGCATCCGACATCTACAAGACAAGCTCGGAGAGCGCTACACCTTTGAAGGCGTTCTCGGACGAGGTGCGTTTGCCACCGTTTTCCTGGTCCGTAACCTACGGTTGGATCGTCTCGAAGCGCTGAAGGTTCTTTCTGAGGCCTATGACGACGATCCCAACTTCATTCGCCGATTTATCAACGAAGCGAAGCTGGTGGCCTCGCTCGATCATCCGAGCATCGTCAAGGTCTACGACTTCGGTGAGATCGAGGGCATCGTCTGGTTTTCGATGCAGTACGTCGCCGGCCCGACGTTGCGCGCCGAGCTGTCAGTGAAGGGGCGGCTGGCACCGGCAGCGGTCGCCAAGCTCGCTGTACCACTGCTCGATGCGCTCGACTATAGCCATCGCCTCGGAACCATCCATCGCGACGTCAAACCGAGCAATGTGCTGCTCGATGCCCGGGGTCGGCCTTACATCATGGACTTCGGCATCGCCAAGTCCACCCAGAGCGCCCTCCAAACGATGACCGGGAGCATTCTCGGCACCCCGGCCTATATCTCGCCGGAGCAGATCCAGGGCCAGACCATCGACGGCCGGGCGGATCTCTACTCCCTGGCGGCGGCGATGTACGAGATGCTCTCTGGGCAGCCGCCGTTTCGCGCCGAAGATCCGTTGCAGACCATCGTCAAGCGCATTCACGAAGACCCCGAACCTCTGCACGTGCGCTGCTTCGACCTCTCTCCGGAGCTCGAGGCGATCGTCATGCGATCCCTGGCGCGCGAGCCCGAGGCCCGTTACGCCGATGCCGGTGCCATGCGCCAGGCCCTGGTCGATTACCAGAGCGGCGAGAGTGACGTGCAAGATTGGACGCCGATGGCGGTGGCACCGCGGATCGAAGAGATCGAGGATTTGCCCTCGACTGTGGAAGAGCCCAAGAAGGCCGTCGAAGCGTCGGTCGAGGGCGGGGTCGTCGATGGCGCTAAGGGCACTCCGGCCCCGGCTGATATCTATGCCCCAACGGTCGAGATGGACCGGGGCTGGGATCGGAACCGGCTCGCCAGGATAGCCTTGGTGGCCTGCCTAACGATCGTGCTGCTGCTCGTGGGGCGCCGATTCGGCATTCTGGGGCCTGGGGCCACACCTGTGCCGCCGCCTGCAGTGGTCGAGCAGGCCGCTGGCCAGTCGCCGCAGGGCGTCGACGATCCATCGAAGGATCCCAGGATCGGCTCTGACGCCGGGCGATCGCCGGCTGATACGCTGGGAGAGCCGTCGCCATCGATCGAACGAACGCCGTCTGCGGAATCGTCGGTGGCGGCTCAGGCTCCGGTGCAGCCAGAGGACACGTCGCAAGCAGAGGGTTCGACACCGCTAGAAGGCGCAGGGGCGACCTCACCACCAGAGCAGGAACAGGTTGGCCAGGCGTCGTCGCTGCCACCGGCCGCGCCACCGCGGACGGCACCCCCTGTAGCTCCGCCCACGGTGACTCCGCCTCCTCCGGCTCCGCCCCCTCCGGTGCCGATCGTCCGGCGACCCGTGCACGCGCCGCGGATCTTGCAAGCCGAGCGGGCCTCCCCGTCTTTGGAGGGCGCGGAGCACTGTGCCGGGGAGGAGGTGATCGTCTCCCTGAAGGTCGCTGAAGACGGCAGCGTCGAGCGGGTTCGGGTGCTCAAAGCCAGCCGTGAAGACTGCTCGGAGACCGCCCGTGCGACCGCCAAGACTTATCGTTTCGAGCCGGCCAAGGCGGCGGATGGACTGCCGGTGGCCGCCTCGACCACCATGAACATTCGATTCGGAGAGCTAGACGAATGATCGCCAACCGAACCCGCCTCTCGATGTGCCTCGTGCTCCTGTGGACTGCCGGTTGCGCGTCTACCGGGCAACCGCCGCAGACCAAGATCACCGCCGAGGTCATCTCTATGCCAGCCGGCATCGAGATGAGCTATCGCGGCAAGATTCTGGGCAAGGCGCCGCTCGAGATCGAGATCGATCGTCTCGACGAGGCGGTCGAGTTGGCGGTGACCCAGGACGAGCCGCCGCTCATCGAGCGCCGGATCAAGGTGCTGAGCCCCGAGCGGATTCAGGTGCTGCTGCGCCTGGGCAGCGAGCCGTCTCCAGTAGCCAAGGCCCTCGGTCTGAACAGCGTCATCGTGTTCGACTACGGCTCGCAGACCACGTTCGATAGCGACAGCTACGAGATCGGCTCGGCGGCCCTGCCGGTCCTGCGACGCCAGGCCGAGACTCTTGCCTCCTATTTCGCCGGTCTCGATGTTTATGTCTGCGGCCATACCGACTCGACCGGGGGCGACGACCACAACGAGGTTCTGTCACTGAATCGGGCCCAGTCGGTAGCCGACTTCCTGATCGCTGAGGGACTGGATTCAGAGAAGATCCGAGTCCAAGGTTTCGGTGCGGATTATCCGTTGGCGGTCAACACCACTCGCGAAGGGCGAGCTGCCAACCGCCGCACCGAGATCATTCTGCCGGACTGATGTATAAAAAATGAGAAACCCCCGGCTTTCCGGGAGTTCGCCTCCGAAAGCCCCCGGCTTTGCCGGAGGTAGCGGAGTGCTGATTTTCACTATTGCAACTTGAAGTGGACGGTCAGGGTCCAGTAAACCGAGATCGGTTTGCCGCGTAGCGTTGCCGGTTTGAATTTCCATTGCTTGGCAGTTTCGATCGATGCATCACTCAAGCCCATTGGCAACCCTTTGAGCAGCTCGAGCTCAGTGACGTTGCCGTGCGGGTCGATGACTGCGCGCATGATGACCGTCCCTTGAATGCGTGCCCGGCGGGCGACTTCGGTGTACTGCGGCTGGGGTGCGTGGACCCTCGCCGGCCGGGTGATGTCGCCGCTGACGAACACCGGGCCATCCGGCATCGGCGGCGCCGGCGGCGCATCGGGGATGGCGATGAAGTCGGTGTCGACCTCCGGCAGGTCGATATCGACCTGCGGCTCGTTGACCCGCAGCGGTTCGATCTCGTCCGGGGTCGGGTCGGGGATCGGCATCTTCTTGACCCGCTTTTGGGGTTTCTGCTCTTTGGGGATTTCGGGTGGCTTGAACCGCACTTGCTTGACGGTATAGACCCTTTTGATCTCGGGCTCGGCGGCCTCCGGTTCACCCAAGCTAGGGAAATTGATCAGTAGGAGAAGGGCGTGCGCGATGACGGCGATCCATAGGGTGGATTTTAAAACCCTGTCGTCATCCGCATCCTCGGTTGCGAAAGCCGAGAACGAATCATCGGTCAGGGGGTCTTTTTGTTGCACGCGTTGTTGGGGTTTTTCCTTTGCCATGGCGCAGTTCCTCCTTGAGGTCCGGAGCGGGCGCGCTCGGGAGTTGGCGCGAGGCCGCTCGAGTGTCCGTCTAAACCCTTTCGACCCGCCTGCCTTGGGGCAGGTTCCCAAAAATCTGGTGCGGGATCCGAGCGCCCCTCCTTGCGGGACGGGTTGCGGGCTAGGGAGTGAACTGCAACGTCTCGGGCTTCAGGCGTCGGCGCATCTCGCCGATCAGTTGGTCGACGGTCGCGGGATCGCTGGTTCGGGCTTGCTGTAGGATCCGCCGGGCCTCCTGCGGTCGACCGTTCTCGAACTCGAGGAAGGCTCGGGCACAGAGCAAGGGCACCGACTCGAGACCCAGCGCCTCAGCCCGCTCGATCCTCGGCTGGGCCCGATCCGCCAGGCCGGCCCGTAGTTCGAGCAGAGCGACGTTGACCAGGGCGGGTCCGTAGTCCGCGGCGGTCAGCAGGGCACGGCGGTAGTAGCCATAGGCGATGTCGGGGCGCTTGCGCCGCTCGCTGATGATGCCCATGTTGTTGAGGATGCGCGGTTCGGGCGGCGACAGGCCGGAGGCGACCTGGTAGTGGCGATAGGCGAGGTCGTCGTTGCCCAGGGCGAGGGCGACGTTGCCGAGGTGGAAACGCGGCGCCGGCTCCTTGGGATCGAGCCCGACACTGCGCAAGGCGTCGTCGAAGGCCTCGTCGAGCTGATCTTTCTCCATGTAGGCCAGGGCACGGAAGTAATAGTCGCGGGCGAAACCCTGCGGCGGGATTTGCAACCAATTGATGAGCGAGATCGCGGCGACGCCGGCCAGGGTCAGGCCGACGAAGACCAGCCCGGAGACCGACCGGCGGCGGACCACGTCGATGACTGTCAAGACGCCACCGGCGGCGAGAACCGCCATCCCAGGCCACATCGGGATCCGGTAGCGACTGTTGACAAAGAAGAGCACCACTCCCAGAGCGTGCAGGATGAGGAAGGCGCCGATCCAGTAGAAGAGCTGACGGTCACCACCCCGCCAAACCGGCGGTAGTCCGAGGACCGCGAGGCTCAGCAGCCACCACCAGCGGACCGGCAGATAAGACAGCAGCGAGGACTCCTGCTGGTAGGTGAAATCGTAGCTCTTGTTGTTGGGGATCTCGTGATTCCAGGCCAGAAACCAGATCTTGCGCCCCATCAGGCCAGCCCAGCCGAGAGGATCGGCGAGGATGTCTTCGAGCGCCCGGCCGAGCCAGTAGGTCGAGACGTCTCCCGGGCTGAGGGCGGCGACCCCCCGGCCTTGCTCTTCCCGGTAGAGCTCCTCGGCGAAGACTTGCACCGAGTCGCGATAGTCCTCGGCGTAGGTGATCTGTCGATCCTGGCGTGGGATCATGCCGTCCGCGCCAGTTTTGTTGCCGAGGTAGAAGTTGACACCGCCGGCACCCGGTATGAGCTGGAACCGGCCGGCCAGGTCCTGTTGTGCCGCTGCAAAGCCGAGAAGGGCGAAGAGTACGCCAAAGATGGCAGCCGCAGCGTGCAGCCAACGCCGGGAGCTCGGCCCGCTGCGGAGCAACAGGGCTGCGGTCGGAAAAGCGGCCAGGAACAGAAGAACATTGGGCCGCGCTTGGGCGGCCAGGCCGAGGCAGAGCCCGGCGGCGATCCAGCGCCAGCTCGAGCCGTTGCCGAGGGGCTCGGCGCGACTCAGGATCCACAGCAAGGTCGTGCCGAGAAAGGTGAACAAGCTGGTGATCAGGAGCTCGCCCTCGAAGAAGAGCGGCGGACCTGCCAGCACGTAGAGTCCGCCCGCGACGGCGCCGGCAAGCGGGCGGCCGAACAGCCGCATGGCCACCGCGCAAACCATCACCGCGGTGGCGACACCGAGCAGGTGCTGGAAGATCAGGGCCAGGACATAGCCCCATTCGCCGCCCAGGGCGTAGAGCGCGCTCAGGACGAGTGGGTAGAGCCACGGGCGGAAGCCGGCGTTGAGGGCGGCGGCATCGTCACCCGCAACGATCGCCCGCGCCACGCTGTCGTAGAACTTCTCGTCCAGGATCGTGACGTGGAAGAAGGCGGAGCCAGCGTGGTCGTAGAAGTAGAGAAACCGCACCACGAGAGCCGCGGCGCCAACCCAGAAAAGGGTGCGCGAGGTGGGGCTGAGTTTTCTCGCGATGAGGGATGCCAACACGACAGGAGCTCGACTCGGGCGGAGCCTATCAGAGTGCCCGATCGGTCAGGCGGCAGGTTGCGTCCACACGCCGCTGTGGAATGAGATCGAGGCTCTGGGATGAGATCGAGCTAAACTCGCCGTATGGTGCGTCTCTGGCTGGCTCTGGCTCTCGGTGTCGGGTTGATCCCGTCGGGCGATCCGCTGTGGGCGGCCGATCCCAGAGCGGTCGGCTGGCTGCGGGAGTACATCCAGATCGACACCACCAATCCACCAGGCAATGAAGGCGCGGCGGTGGCTTTTCTGGCGCAGATCTTGGAACGGGAAGGGATTGCGAGCCAGGTTTTGACCAGCCCTGGTGGGCGCTCGAGCCTCTATGCGCGGCTCCCTGCGTCCGGTGCCGGCGCCAGCGCGGCCTTGCCCAGTGAAGGTGCCGTCGTCTTGCTGCACCATATCGACGTCGTGGCGGCGGACGACAGCTGGCGGGTCGAGCCGTTCTCCGGCCGGCCGTTCGAAGGCAAGGTGTGGGGCCGCGGGGCGCTCGACGTCAAAGGTCTCGGTATCGCCCAACTGGCGGCGATCCTGGCGCTGAAGGACGAGGGCCTGCCGCGCCAGCGCGACATCGTTTTTCTGGCTGTGGCCGACGAAGAGGCCGGGGGACGCGAAGGCGCGGCCTGGCTGCTGGAGGCCCATCCGGAGCTCTTCGCCGGCGTCGCCGGGGTGCTCAACGAAGGGGGCTCCAACCGGGTACTCAACGATCGAGTCATCTGGTGGGGCATCGAAGTCACTCAGAAGAGACCGTTGTGGCTCACGGTCACTGCCACAGGGCGAGGAGGCCATGCCTCGGGGCTGCGACCGCGCAGCGCGACCCATCGCCTGGTCGAAGCCCTGGCGCGTCTGGTCGAGCGCCCGCTGCAATTGCGC
>JBCCGX010000310.1:0-9423 GCA_039029035.1 Acidobacteriota bacterium
AGCGTGGTGGCGACGTCGACGTGCTCGTCGCCGAGCTGCTGGCGCTGACTCTCGAGAGCCCGGCGCAGGAGGTCCTCGGCGGTGTCCCATTGGCCTTTCTCGAACTCGATCTCGGCTACTCGGGTCAGGTTGCGCGCCACCTCTGGGTGCGCCTCGCCGAGGGTGCGGCGGCGCTCTGCCTGGACCTCCGCCAGGAGTTCGCCGGCTGGGCCGTAGAGCCCGAGGTTGCGGTAGACCCGCCCCATGGTGATCATCAGCTCGGCGCGCAGATCGGGCTCCTCGCTGAGCTCCTGGCGGATCCTCTCGGCCCCGCGGTCGAGGATCTCGCGCGCCGTCACCTGGTTGCCCCGCGCTTCGCCGGGATCAGAGATCTCGAACAAGCCGGTCAAGAAGTCCGACACCCGCTCGGCGCGTGCCGATTGCAGGCGCGCCTCGGCCAGGTGCTGCTCGGCCCGCGACCGCTCCGCCACCGCAACCCGCGCCTGCCAGCTGGTTGTCACGATGCCGCCCAACAGGGCGAGCAGGATCAAGACGCCGGCGGCGACGCTGCCGCGGTTGCGGCGCACGAACTTGCCGGTGCGGTAGCGAATCGTGTCTTTCTGGGCCAGCACCGGCAACGACTGCAACGAGCGCTCGATATCTTCCGCCAGCTGCTCGACCGAAGCGTAGCGCCGCTGAGGCTCTTTTCGGATCGCCATCAGGACGATCTTGTCGAGGTCGCCGGCCAGGCGTCGCCGGAGCTTCTCGGGGGTGCCCTCGCGCGGCCGGGCCACGGTCTCTGGAGTCAGGGTCACCGTGCCGCCGGTCGGCGTCAGCTCTTCGATCGTCCGCCCAACCACCTCCGAGGGCCTCTCCGGCTTGCTCCTCAGCAGGATGCGCTCTACCTCGGCCGGCCGCCCGGAGGCGAAGCGATAGGGGCGATGGCCGGTGAGCAGCCGGTAGAGCATCACGCCAAGGGAGTAGACATCCGTCGCGGTGGTCAGGGGCTGCCCCGTGACCTGCTCGGGGCTGGCGAACTCCGGTGTCATCAACACCATCCCCGGTGCGGTCTGGGCCAGGGTGTGCAGTTGGGGCTCGGCATCGATCAACTTGGCGATACCGAAATCGAGCAGTTTGGGGATCCCGTCCGCCGTCACCAGGAGATTCGACGGCTTGATGTCGCGATGGATCACCAGGCTCTGGTGTGCGGCGTGGACCGCCGAGCAAGCGGTACGGAAGAGCTCCAGGCGTTCACTGATCGACAGCTCGCGCCGATCACAGTACTCGTCGATCGGCTCGCCCTCGATATGCTCCATGACGAAGTAGGGCAAACCGTCATCGGTGGTGCCGCCGTCGAAGATCTTGGCCACGTTGGGGTGATCGAGATGGGCCAGGATCTGCCGTTCCTGACGTAGCCGGCGCAGGATGTCGGCCGTATCCATGCCGCGCTTGACCACCTTGATGGCCACCCGCATGTTGAACTCGTCGTCCGCCCGCTGGGCCAGAAAGACGGTGGACAGGCCACCCTCGCCGAGCTTGTTCCCGATCTCGTAAGGGCCGATCCGCTGCCGAGCCTTCGAGCTTCCGGACTCCTCCGCTGCCAGCTCGAAGGCGCCCTGCACCGCCGCCGAGATCAGGCTCTCGCCGTCGGCGCTCGCCGCCAGTAGCGACTCGACGTCGTCGCGCAGCGCAGCGTCGGCACCGCACGCTTCCTCGAGCCAGGTGTCACGCGCCACACCCTCGAGCTCGGAAGCCGCCAGGAAGATCTCCTGGACACGCTCCCAATCGGCGCTCAAGGCGCAGTCTCGGGCTTCAGCTCTTGCTGCAGCTCGCGGCCCAGCCAGGCTTTGGCGACTTGCAAATCACGGGCGACGGTAGCGCGCGATTTTTCCATCACCTCAGCGATCTCTTCCAGGGTCAAGCCGGCAAAGAAGCGCAGCTCCACCACCTGGCTCTTGCGCTCGTCGAACGCCGCCAGCTTCTCGAGCGCCGCGTCGAGCGCCAGAATGTCCGGTGCCGCAGGGCCAGCATCGTCTACGCCGCCGATCCGCGCTTCATCGAGCAGCACGACCGGCGCGCCGCCGCCGCGCTTCTCGGCCCGACGCTCGCGCGCATAGTCCACCAGGACCCGGCGCATCAGGCGAGCGGCGATGGCGAAAAAGTGCACCCGGCCACGCCACTCGACATCGAGCCCCACCAGCTTGAGGTAAGCCTCGTGCACCAGCGCCGTAGTCTGCAGCAGGTGGCCGGCGTTCTCGCCGCTCATGTAGTGCCGCGCCAACCGGCGCAGCTCGCTGTAAACGATCGGGGCGAGCTCCTCGAGGGCCTCCCGATCGCCATCCTTCCACTGCAGCAGTAGCCGCGTGACGCCACCCGCGTCGGGCTCGGTCATCCTGTTCTCCCCGTCCGTTTCGAGGATTCTAACCAACAGACCTCCACCCAGGGCTGACGCCTTAGGCTACGGGATGTCGCCTTCCGGGCTCCGGAGCCGCCGACGCGCCGCCCTCTGGGATCCGAGCGCCGCTCCGTGCTCGGTTGAAGTGCCCCTCGTTGCGGGCGACGCTGCGGGTTAGGGTCTGAGATCGAAGCTCGCCGCCTCCTCGTCGCTGCGCACGTAGAGGATGCCCTCGCGCACCACCGGGTGGTTCCAGCACCGACCATCGATGGCGTGGAAGCGGGCGATCTCCTCCATACCCTCGGGTGAGATGTCGAGCAGCACGACGTCGCCGTTCTCAGACAGGACCAGGAGGTGGTCGCGCAGCAGCAGGATCTGGCCGAAGCGAAAGCGCCCTTTCTTCCAGCACCGCTTGCCCTCGTCGAGGGCGAAGCAGGCGAGGATGCCGCCGTCGAGGCCGTAGACGTGGTTGTCCTTCAGCACGCCGCCGTTGTAGCGCAGCTTGAATTGGTTCTCACGCTCCCAGCGTGGTGTCACGGTCCAGCCATCACCGTTTCGCCGGGGGTCGACGAGAGCGGAGCCGGTCTGCTCGGTGCTGATGAAGACGCCGCCGTCTGCGGTGAGAATCGGCTGGATGCTGTTGTTGGCGTAACCGTTCTTCCACTCGTACCACCACAGCTCTTCGCCGGTGGTCGGATCGTGGCCGCCGAGGCCGATGGCGCTGTACATCAGAATCTGAGGCTCGCCTCCGATGGTCTCGAGGCGCGGTGCGGCATAGCCCGCCTTGCGACTGCCGCCTTGCCAGGCGATCTCGCCGCTGAGTCGATCGTAGGCCGTCACAGCGCGACCCTCGGGACCGCCCGAGTTGACCACCACGACATCGCCAAAGACCAGCGGCGAGCCTGAGTAGCCATACTCGGGGATCTTCGCCCCGGCATCGGCGGCGATGTCACGCGTCCAGTGCAGGCTCCCGGTCAGCGGATCGAGGCAGTCGAGGCGTCCGGTGGCGCCCAGGGCATACAACCGCGAGTCGAAGAGGGTCGGTGTGGCGCGCGGGCCGGTGCCGCCCAAGAAGGTCTCGTGCCGCGCGGTGTTCGAATGCGCCCAGATCTCCTCGCCGTCGGCCGCCCGCCAAGCGACCACGACCTCGTCGTCACCGCGCTGCTCTTGCGTAAAGAGATAGTCACCTACGGCAACGAAAGACGACCAACTGGGGCCGACCGGGCGCCGCCATTGCTCCTTCGGCGGGTTGTCGTTCCAATCGGTGCGCACGACCTCCCTCAACGCCAGGCTGTCGCGCTGCGGGCCGCGAAAGCCGGGCCAATCGGCCGCTGCGATCTCCAATCGGCCACCCGAGCCCGAGGGTGAGGCGGACCTCGCGCCACTCTGCGCCGTCGCCGACTCGCCACCGCTGCCAAAGCGCCAGCCATACTGTGGTACGAACGCACCGCTCAGGCCTTCGAAACGGAACAGGCTGAAGAAACCGACCGCCAGAAGGGCCAGAACGCCGAGGCCCGCCAGGCGGGTCTTCCACGGTAGCCGAGATAGGAACAGCCACCAGATGAACAGCAGCGCTCCAGCCACCAGGACGACGGTGGTCAACCCGATGCCCTGCTGCATCGTGTCGTCCGAGTACACGAACCAGACGATGATCTCGGCGAGCAAGGCGAGGCCGACGATCACTGCGAGCATCCACCAACGAGGCTTTTGAGCTTCTGTCATGTCAGTTCCCTTGAGGGGTCGGCCCGGTCTGGTCGTCAGATGGTTTTCAACACGTAAAGGACGACACCGGCAAAGACCCAGACCAGCAAGATCAGGTATGAAACGAGCAGCACGAGCCACTTCGGGATAATCCACCGCCAGCGCTGGCGGTAAACGCGTCGCAAGGCTAACAAGAGATGCAGGGGTACGAGTAGAAAAATCGTTGCCAGATACAGCCAGGCATTGTGCAAGAACCAGTTCAGAGACAACGCCAGGAAGAGAAACGATTGGAAGTGGAGAGCGAAGATCAGATGATCGAAGTAGAGCCTCGGGCTGCGTAAGAACAACAGCTTCAAGGCGAGGGCGAGCAACGGCAGAAAAACGAACAGCGACGTCGGCAGACTGCTCTGGATTCCGCCGGCCAAGCGACTGACCAGCAGTTGGGGATCCATCTCCTTGAAGCGGTCGAACTGCTCATCCAACAGGCTCTTGAACTGCTTGCCAAGCCAGGTGTTGGGGTCGGAGTTGTTCAACGTGATGCGGTTCTTCGAATCCGGTGACTTGGCCTCCGCGACCTGCTCGTCCCCGATGAAGACGTCGAAGTTGGAGACATCCGGCGACTCGATCGAGAACAGCATGAAGAAGACGAGACTCAGGAAGAGGTAGTTCCGCAGCGGAGCGATATAGGGCGCCCGGTGCCCCTCCAGGTAGAGCTCCGTCAACCGCCCCGGCCGGCAGATCAACTCGAAAAGGCTGCGCGGCAGCTTGGAATCGATCGAAAGATGATCGAGAAACTCGCGCACCAGCTGAGCGAACGGCGCCCGTGGCTCGGCCGTTTCTTGGCCGCATTGGGGACAGAAGTTTCCCGGCGCTGGGGTGCTGCAGTTGATACAGCGATGCTCTCCTGTCGACGGCTCGGGAGGCGACGGCCCTCCGGTCGGCGGAGACTCGGGAGGCGCCGGCTCTCCGGTCGGTGGAGACTCAGGAGTTGAAAGCTCGTCGGTCGGTAGCGGCTTGTCAGACGGGCTTCCGGTCGGAGGCTCGTCGGTTGACGGCTCTCCGGTCAGTAGCTCATCGCTCGACGGCTCTTCGATCGGCGGAGACTCTGAGGGCGGCGATTCGGGCGGCAGGAGCGACTCAGGATTCGGATCTGACATCGGCAGGAGCTCTAGTCGGAGGTACCTTGCTCTCGAGATCTTGCGGTTACCGATGGGCTACGCCGTAGAAGTCATACTTATTCGAGGCGGAGCCACGACTGACGCTCGAGCCTTGCGCCAAATCACCATGGGCCGAGCTCCTAGGCTCAAAACCGAATCAGCACGGCGCCCCAATGGAACCCAGCGCCGAAGGAGGTCAGGAGCACCCGATCGCCGACGGCGATGCGCCCTTGCTCATGCGCCTGAGCGAGGGCAATCGGGACCGAAGCCGAGCCGGTGTTGCCGTATTCCTGCACATTGACGAAGACCCGCTCCGTGCTCAGCCCGAGGCTCTTCCCCACCGCTGAGATGATGCGTAGGTTGGCTTGGTGTGGCACCAAGAGATCAACGTCGTCCATCGTCACGCCGGCTTCGCTCACCGCCTGGCGGCAGGCCGCGCTCATCCGCCGCACCGCCTCTTTGAACACCCGCGGTCCGTCCATGACGATCGACTGGCGGCCTTCGGGTACGTTCTCCGGTCGGAAGGGAACCCGCGTGCCGCCGATCTCGATACCCAAGATCTCGGCTCGGCTGCCGTCGGTACCGGAGACCGTGACGAGGATCTCTGCTGCATCTTCGGCGAGACCGACCACGACCGCTCCGGCGCCATCGCCGAAGAGCACGCAGGTCTTCCGATCGCGGTGACTCATCACTCGCGACAGAACTTCGACGCCGATGACCAGGATTCGCCGGTCGGCCTCGCGAACCCGCGAGCGTGCAATCTCGAGAGCCTGCAGGAAACCTGCACAACCACTGCCGCCGAGATCGTAGGCCGGAATCTGGCGCGCACCGAGGCGGTGCTGGACGAAGGCCGCCGTGTCCGGCGAATAGACCTCGGGCGTGTCCGTAGCGACGATGATCTCGTCGAGATCTTCCGCTCCTAGGCCGGCACGCTGCAAGGCCTGACGAGCCGCCTGGACGGCCAGGTCGGCCGTGCTCTGGTTTTCGGCGGCGAAGCGGCGCCGTTTGATGCCGGTGCGCGTGGTGATCCACTCGTCAGTGGTCTCCACCAACTTCTCCCAATCAGCGTTGGTCACCACCTTCTCGGGCAGGTAGGCACCGAGGCCGAGCAAACCGATTCGCTTCGTCTTCACCAGAGTCACCTAGAATACCTCAAGACCGCGAGAGATCCCGCTTTGCTCCAGCGCAAGAAACGCCCCGACGGCCAGCTGCTGCACAACCTGGTGCTCTTCGGGCGGGCGTTGCGGCGGCTCGGCATCGACACGACCCTGTCGCAGATCCTCACCGTGGTCGACGCCCTCGAGCGCATCGAACTGGGGCGGCGGCAGGACTTCAAGGACGCTTCGCGCACCATCCTGGTGCAACGCCACGAGCAGATCGAGATCTTCGATCGCGCCTTCGATCTGTTCTGGAGCGCAAGGGCGATCAAGCCGCGCCAGAAGATCGATCTCGGGCGCATGCTGCGCCGCACAGTACGGCCCAAACAAACCGTGGTCGCCGCGCCGGCCGATGACACCGCCACCGGTAGCGCACCGTCGGACGAAGAGCAGGTGCTCGATCTGCGCGCCACCTACAGCGCCGGTGAGGTGCTGCGTCACAAGGACTTCGCCCAGCTGAGCGACGAGGAAGCGCGCATCGTGCGGCGATTGATGCTCGAGCGTCCTTGGCGTATCGAGCCGCGGCGCACCCGGCGCAAAGTGGTCGCCTCCGACGGCCCGTATCTGGATCTGCGCCGCACCCTGCGCCGCAGCTTGCGGCGCGGCGGCGAGCCCATCGACCTGGAATGGCGCAAGCGGCGCGAGAAGCCACGGCCGTTAGTGGTCCTGTGTGACATCTCGGGCTCGATGGAAGCCTACTCGCGCATCTTCCTGCAGTTCATCTACGCCCTGAGCACCGCCACCGATCGTCTGGAAGCCTTCGTCTTCGGCACTCGGCTGACTCGCATCAGCCGCCAGCTGCGCAACCGCAAGATCGACATCGCTCTGCGCCAGGCAGCGGCCCAGGTGGTCGATTGGGGCGGCGGCACCCGCATCGGCGAGTCGTTCAAGCGCTTCAATTACGACTGGGGGCGCCGGGTGCTCGGCCGCGGTGCCGTCGTCGCCGTCCTCTCCGATGCCTGGGACCGCGGCGACGTCGACCTGCTGGAACGCGAGACCGCCCGCCTCCGGCGCTCCTGCGGTCGCCTGATGTGGCTCAATCCCCTGCTCGGCTCCCCCGGCTACGAGCCCCTCACCCGCGGCATCCGCTGCGTCCTGCCCTATATCGACGACTTCCTACCGGTCCACAACCTGACCAGTCTGGAGCAGCTCGGCCACCTCCTGGCACGCTTGGGCAAGCGATGAGCAGACGGGGAGTCAGGGCACCCAGGCACTGAGGGCAGCGGACTCGAAACCAATATCCAATCGTACTGCTCCGGTCCGCCAGAGCCTACCGCGTGTTGCGGACTCTCGCATCCGGAGGACCCGCCGGCAAGGTGAAGCATTTCGTGTGGTGAAAGTTTGCCTTAAGCTAAGCATCTCATGCGCGACGTACTCGGCCAGATCGAAGCCTGGCAACAGGACGGCAAACGAACAGCACTCGCCACAGTGGTCAAGGTGTGGGGCTCGGCTCCACGTCCCCTGGGATCGAAGATGGCAATCTCCGACGCCGGGGACATGGCTGGCTCGGTGAGCGGCGGCTGTGTGGAGGGCGCGGTCTTCGAAGAGGCCCAGGCCGTGCTCACCAACGGCAAGCCCAAGCTGGTGCACTACGGGGTCACCAACGAGGAGGCCTGGGCCGTGGGTCTTTCCTGCGGCGGCCAGATCGAAGTCTTCATCGAACGGCTGGAAGGCTGATGCAGCCCGAGATCTATCGCCAGCTACGCCACTGTCTCGACACCGAGCGGCTAGTGGCCGTCGCCACCATCGTGGCGGGCCAAGGCCGCGGCCGGCAGCTCTTGCTCGCCCCAGGTTCCGCCGAGGCGGCGGCGCTGCGCCAGGGAGATCTGGGCTCACCGGAGCTCGAAGCCGCGGTCGACGAGCGCGCTCGGGAGCTGCTGCAGAGCTTCCAATCGCAGCGCTTCGCGCTGAGCCCGAAGGACGGCGGCGAGTTCGATCTCTTCATCGAAGTCCATCCACCGCGGCCCAAGCTGATCATCGTCGGTGCCGTGCACGTGGCCGTAGCACTGATCACCCTGGCCAAGACCCTCGGCTTCAAGACGATCGTCGTCGATCCGCGCACCGCCTTCGCCACGCCGGAACGCTTCGCCCACGCTGATCAGCTGGTGACCGACTGGCCCGACGAAGCCCTGCCCGCCCTGGGGATCAACGAAAACACCTACCTCGCGCTGCTCTCCCACGACCTCAAGCTCGACGTACCGGCACTCGCAGTGGCGCTGCCCAGCCCGGCACGCTACATCGGCGCCCTGGGCTCGAAGAAGACCCACCGCAAACGCCTCGCCGCCCTCGCTGAGGCGGGGATCGAAGGCCCGGCCACGGAGCGCATCCACAACCCGATCGGCCTCGACCTCGGTGGCCGGCGGGCGGAAGAGATTGCCCTGGCGGTCCTCGCCGAGATGGTCGCCGTGCGCCACGGCAAGTCGCGTCCGTGACCTCGCCTAGCGAACCGCTCCGAGTCGCCGGCATCGTCCTCGCCGCAGGCTCTTCGACCCGCTTCGCTGGCGACCGCCCCAAGCAGCTCCTGGAGCTCAAAGGCGAACCCTTCGTACGGCGGGTCGCCCAGGCGGCCCTGGCGGCGGATCTACACCCGGTGATCGTCGTCCTGGGCCATGCAGCAGAGGACGTCTCCACCACGCTCCACGGGCTCGATGTCCGCCAGGTGGTGAATCCCGACTACACCCAAGGCCAGAGCACTTCCGTCCGCGCCGGCCTCACCCAAGTCACGGACGGTTCGCACGCAGCAATCTTCCTCCCCGCCGATCAGCCCCTGCTGTCGAGCACCCTCATCGGCCGTCTCGTCGCCACCTACCGCCGAACCGGCGCCCCGATCGTCGTGCCAACCCATGGCAGCCGGCGTGGCGCGCCGGTGCTCTTCGATCACGCCCTCTTCGGTGAGCTCGAGCAGCTCAAAGGCGACACCGGCGGCCGCGCCGTCCTGCCGCGGTACGCATCAGAGCTGGTCGAAGTCGAAGTCGATGACCCCCGCGAGCTTGCCGACGTCGACAACGAATCCGACCTGCAGCGTTTACGCAGG